>JBMOHG010000029.1:0-16013 GCA_049317965.1 Paludibacter sp. | reverse complement strand
GAGAAGACCTGAAAGATTGGTTTAATGAAATATGGAACGATGAAACAGGTTTGGTTGAAGATGTAAAAGAACAGGTAATAAAATACCTCGAACAGCTTTATATAGAAAATGAGCCGGAGTTTATTTACTTTAAAACATTGTTCCATATATTCGAGAATTACCTTGATGAACAAAAACGGGGTGGATTGCTTACCGAACAAACCGGATTCTTTGAAAGTGAAGTGTGGAAAATGCTTTATGAATTTCAGCGGGATGGTGTAAAAGGAGCTATCAATAAAATTCTAAAACATAATGGTTGTATTATTGCCGACAGTGTAGGGTTGGGAAAAACGTTTGAAGCATTGGCTGTAATTAAGTATTTTGAATTACTAAATTACCGTGTATTGGTTTTGTGCCCTAAAAAACTCTCTGCTAACTGGACAATTTATCAGGCAAGTCAAAACAATTCATTAAATCCATTTACCAAAGACAGGTTTAACTACAGTGTGTTATATCATACCGATTTAGGCAGAGCATCGGGCAGGTCTGAAGCCAATGGTATTGACTTAGAAAACTTCAACTGGAGTGCTTATGATTTGATTGTGATTGACGAAAGTCATAATTTCAGGGGCAACCCAATGGATAAAACCAAGCAAAACGGCGAAATCCGAATGAATCGTGCCAAATGGTTGATGGAAAGAATTATAAAGACAGGTGTAAAAACAAAGGTATTATTGCTTTCGGCTACTCCGGTGAATAATAATTTACGTGATTTACGTAATCAGGTTTCATTAATTACCGAAGGCAAAAACGATGCTATGTTTGAATCCACTCAGATTAAAGACATTGCACTGGCATTAAAAAATGCTCAAACATTGTTCACCCTTTGGGCAGACAAAAAAAATCAAAACCGAAATGTAAAGCAGCTTATTGAACGGTTGGATACCTCATTTTTTAAATTACTCGATGAGTTAACCATAGCCCGAAGCCGTAAACATATTAAAAGTTTTTATAAAGCCGAAGCGGAAGTAGGAAAATTTCCTGATCGATTAAAACCCATTTCTATTTATTCAAATATTGATATTAAGAATCGTTTTTACACTTACGATGAACTTAATAAGATAATTCTTGACTATAAACTTTCGGTGTATAATCCATCGGCATACATACTTGAAAATAAAAAAGCCAAATACGATGAATTAGCCAAAACATCTGGTATCGTTGGTTTTAAGCAGTCCGACCGTGAGCATTTCCTCATTGGCATGATGAAAGTGAATTATCTGAAACGACTTGAAAGTTCTATCGAATCGTTTGAAATATCGATGGACAGAACCATTCAAAAAATCGAAAAACTAGAAGAAAATATCCGAAACTTTCAAAAATCAAAAACAAAAACTCAACTTGAACTAATTGAAGCTCTTGAACCTGATGAAGATGATTTGGAAGATAGCGAAGAAGAACTCGAACAATGGCAGGTAGGGAAAAAGTTGAAATTTGACTTGGCTGATTTGAATCTGGATTTATGGCTTGAGGACTTGGAAAGAGACCGCGAAGCACTCAACAAACTGTATAATTTTTCGGTTGCAGTTACTCCCGACAGGGATGCAAAATTAGCGGATTTAAAAAGATTGATTTCTGCAAAAATTGATGTACCTATCAATCAGGGCAATAAAAAAGTAATCGTATTTACTGCATTTGCCGATACTGCACGGTACATTTACGATAGCTTAAGGGAATGGGCGCAAAAGGAATACAATTTAAATATTGCTTTAGTGGCTGGCTCTGAAACTAAAACCACTTTTGGTAAGAGTGAATACAATAATATCCTGACTAATTTTTCGCCCCTATCGAAAAACAGAGCGAAAATGGCTGCAATGAAACAAACCGAAGAAATAGATGTATTGATTGCAACCGACTGTATTAGCGAAGGTCAAAACCTTCAGGATTGCGATTATTTGGTCAATTATGATATTCATTGGAATCCGGTTCGTATTATTCAGCGTTTTGGACGTATTGACAGGTTGGGTAGTGTAAACGATAAAATACAACTGGTAAACTTCTGGCCTACCAAAGACCTCGACAATTATATCAATTTGAAAGAAAGGGTAGAAGCTCGCATGGCATTGGTAGATGTAACGGCTACTGCCGATGATAACCTGCTGGCAAGCGACCAAATTGAGGAATTGATTGAAGATGATTTGAAATATCGGAACAAGCAGCTTAAAAAGCTAAAAGAAGAAGTGCTCGATTTGGAAGATATGAACGAGAGTGTTTCGCTTACTGATTTTACGTTGGACGATTTCAGAATTGAATTGTTGAATTTCCTCGAAAACAACAAACAAAAACTGACTGATGCACCCTTTGGGCTTTACGCTGTGGTACCTTCTCCTTCTGGCGAACACAACCATTTGATTGATGATTCTCGTTTTTCGGAAACGGAAAGTGACATTATAAAACCCGGGGTGGTTTATTGCTTGAAACAAAAAGGAAATACCGAGGGCAATGAAGTTGTGAATCCACTGCAACCCTATTTTTTGGTTTATATCCGCGACGATGGACAGGTACGGTTTAATTATACCAATGCCAAACATATACTGGAAATATACCGGTTGATGTGCTCGGGACGAAAAGAACCTTACGAACTTCTGTGCGAGATTTTTAATGATGAAACCAATCAGGGAACTGATATGAAGCAGTATGCAGTATTGCTTAAATCGGCAGTGGATGAGATAAGCCGTGTTTTCAAAAAACGAAGTAATCAAAATCTGACTTCCGACCGTGGTGCATTGCTTGTGCCTAAATCGAAACAAATAAACGAAATGGATAATTTTGAATTAGTAACCTGGTTAGTAATAAAATGACGATATGAATTTTAATCAATTAACCGAAACACTTCATCAAACTCATAAAGGATTGTATCAAAATTCGGTAAAAGCAGTTAATATCAATTTAACCCTTCGAAACTGGCTTTTTGGATACTATATTGTTGAGTTTGAACAAAATGGTGAAGATAGAGCTCAATACGGGAAACAATTATTAGTAAATTTAGCCAATCAATTATCCATAAAAGGGCTTACAGCCCCAGAACTATCGCGATGCAGACAATTTTATGATGTCTATCCACAAATTCTTGGGGTATTGACCCAAGAATCTTCGAAATCGAAATTCTCTGGTTTATTACCCGTTTTTAATGATCAATCAATTCTTGGGTTGTCAACCCAAGAATTGAATTTGACTAAAAATGATGTAAGTAATACAAGCTATTATGCAAATCTTTTACAATCAATTTCCTATACTCATTTTACGGAGTTATTAAAAATTGAAGACGACCTAAAACGGAGATTTTACGAGTTACTTATTATTAAAACCCAACCTTCGGTTGCAGAACTGAAAAGACAAATACACTCACTATCGTTCGAAAGGCTAGGACTATCGGGCAATAAAGAACTTGCATTTGAGCATATACAACAAAAAATTACACCTATCGAAAATAAAGATTTAGTCAAATCACATTATTTTTTCGAATTCCTGGATATTTCACACCCTCAACTTATCGAAGAGTCGGATCTTGAACAAGCATTAATCAATCATTTACAGGAGTTTATTATTGAATTAGGCAATGGCTTTTGTTTCGAAGCACGTCAGAAACGTATTTTAATAGACGACGAATACTTTTTTATCGACCTCGTTTTTTATCATCGCATACTGAAATGCCATGTATTAATAGAGCTTAAAACCGAACAAGCGAAATACGAACATATTGGGCAACTGAAAGTGTACCTGCAACACTACAAACATAAAGTAGTGGAGGAAACCGACAATCCTCCGGTGGGTATTTTACTCGTTACCGATAAAAAGAAAACAATGGTAGAATATGCCATAGCCGATTCCGACAAAGAAATTTTTGTAAGCAAATACCAATTTCAACTACCCGATAAAAAAGACTTAGAATCGTTTATTAACCGCGAAATTAAAAACCTATAAAATAGAATATGGCAATTGAATTAAAATATAAGATTTCGGATGCAATAAAATCGTTTGATAACAATGATTTGTACAGCAGCTCCATTCAGCTTTTCAATATATTAGGTTACAATACAACCCGACAGAACACGCTCGATTTTCCAACTTATGAAGGTTTCAAAGACACGTTTATTGATAATAATACAAAGACTTTTAATGAAACTAAAGCGAAAACTGAAGCGTGGAAAGAAGTTCATTTGTTGTTCCAGTTAACCCAAGCTGAGCTAACCAATCAGGGTTTGCTTTTTGATACCAAGCAGGTTGACAAAACGGTTATAGAAACCTATTTGTTTTTTGCCATTGAACTTAAACCTGATAATTACAACCGTTCAGTGTATTCAGATATTACCCGAGAAATAAATAAACTATTTCCGATGCCGGTAATGGTTTTATTTAAAAATGGACAGCAAATTACACTATCAATTATTAACCGACGGTTACACAAACGGGATGAGAGTAAGGACGTGCTCGAAAAGATAACCTTGATTAAAGATATTAATATAGTTGAACCACATCGTGGTCATATCGAAATTCTATACGATCTCAGTTTACAAGAACTATACAACAACTTTCAGTTAGATTCTTTTGTTGCACTACACAACGCATGGCAAAAAACCTTAGATGCGAATGAATTAAACAAAAAGTTCTATCAGGAACTTGCCAACTGGTATTTCTGGGCTGTTACGAAAGTTGAATTTCCTGATGATGTTAAGTTTCATGCTGATTCTAAAAAAGATAAAGAAATCAGAAATTCAACCAATACTATCAGACTGATTACACGACTTATATTTAGCTGGTTTTTGCGTGAAAAGGGCTTAATACCTGATATATTATTTGATGAACGGAAATTAAAAAACGTTCTTAATTCACAGGATAAATCTGACAGTACCTACTACAAAGCGATTTTGCAAAACTTGTTTTTTGCTACACTCAATACCCCAATGAATTCCGATAAACCCGGAAGCCGACAATTTGTAAATGGTCAACACTTAGTACATACATTTTATCGTTACCAACGGTTTTTCAAAAACACAGAAGAAGCAATTAAATTGTTTGAAAATATTCCATTTCTGAATGGTGGATTGTTTGAATGTCTTGACCGCAAAATAAATGATAGTGAAATTATCCGCATTGATTGTTTCTCAGAAAACCCGAAAAATGAAAAACGTTTATCAGTGCCGGACGAATTGTTCTTTGCCGGAAACGTGGATATTGACTTGAATGAAATTTATCAGACAAAAAACAGAAAATACAAAGTACGGGGTATTATAAATATACTTAATAGCTACAAATTTACAATTACCGAAAATACTCCAATAGAAGAAGAAGTTGCTCTTGATCCTGAATTATTAGGAAAGGTTTTTGAGAATCTGTTGGCAAGTTACAACCCCGAAACTGAAACAACTGCGCGTAAGCAAACCGGGTCTTTTTACACTCCAAGGGAGATTGTAAATTATATGGTTGACGAAAGCCTGGTTGCTTATTTTAATACATACCTAAAAGATAAGAATAAAACCAACAAAGTAGATTTAGAAGAACAATTGCGAGGCTTATTAAGCTATACCGACAAAGAACACGGTTTCAATCAAGAACAAATTAAATTGTTAGTAGAAGCCATAGATAAAATAAAAGCATTAGACCCTGCTTGTGGCTCAGGCGCTTTCCCAATGGGAATTTTACATAAATTGGTATTTGTTTTAAACAAATTAGACCCAACTAATATATATTGGCGAGAATTGCAAAAAATAAAAGCGATACAAGAAACCGAAGAAGCTTTTAACTTAGGAAATCACGATGTTCGTGAAAATCGTTTAAAAGAAATAAACGATAATTTTGAGAATAACAGTGACGACTTTGGTCGAAAATTATATTTAATTGAAAATGGAATTTATGGTATCGACATACAACCAATTGCAGTTCAAATTGCAAAATTAAGGTTTTTTATTTCATTAATTGTAGATCAAAGAACAAACTCAGAACTTGAAAATTTGGGGATTCGCCCATTACCTAATCTTGAAACTAAGTTTGTAGCAGGAAATACTCTATTTAAGTTGGAAAATGAAAATGCCAACTTGTTTACTAATCCTGAAATAGATAAAAAGAAAGCCGAACTAAAACAAGTACGTCACGATCATTTTAAAGCTAGGACACCTAAAACAAAAGAAGCGTGTAGATTACGTGACAAAGAATTACGAGATGAATTAGCTAAATTATTAATTGAGGACCATAATCTACAACCCGAAGATGCAAAGAAAGTGGCTAATTGGAATCCGTATGATCAAAATACCTTTGCTGATTTTTTTGATATTGAATGGATGTTTGGTATAAAAGATGGTTTTGATATTGTGATTGGGAATCCACCTTATGGCAATATATTTGACGACAAACTCACATTTAATTATATAAAGAATAGATACTTAACAGCTGAATATAAAATTGATGCTTATTCTGTTTTTACTGAAAGAGGAAATCAATTATGTAAAAAGGATTCGGTACTAACTTTTATTATTCCATATACTTTTCTATCCGGTATTTACTTTTCTAAATTCAGAGAATTTCTTTTCAAAAATTCTCTAAACAAATTAATTGTACTTGGAAAGAAGATTTTTCAGGCAGCTGAAGTTGATACGTGTATTATTCAATTAAAAAACTGTAAACACAACAATTACATCGAAGTTGCAGATTTTAGATTTGCTAATGCACTAGAACTAATTTCCGACTTTCATACTGTGCCAATTCCATATAATTTAGTAATGAATAATTATAAAGAACTTATATGTGTTGGAACAAAAGAACAAATAAGAGTTTATAATTTAATTTGTAAAGACAAAACTCAATTAAAAAATTATTTGGAATTTTATCATGGAATTCAATCAAGAGGTGATGAATATGCAATTACGTCTTCAAAGGAAAGAAATTCTTATCCTCTATTAAAAGGAAGAGATTTTAATAGATATACTTTTGATATAGAAGAAAAATATTTTACTTATTCACAAGAAAATATCAAATCAGGTGGTAATTTGGATTTTCATCTAGCACCTGAAAAAATTATTATTAGAACAACGGCAGATACAATTATAGGAAGTTTTGATATTAATCAATTTTTAGTTCTAAACAGTGTTAATATAGGTATTAGAAAAACAAATGATATTGATTTAAAACAGATCTTAGCAATCATTAATTCTAAATTGATGAAATTTTGGTATGACATGACGGTACAAGAACCAGGTAAAACTTTTGCTGAAGTAAAAATTGTATATCTTGAAAGAATTCCGATATTAAAATCTAATAATGAATGTACTAAAATTGTAAGTTATTTATTACAATTGAATGATAATAAATCTCTAATTTTTGCATTCTTTGATTCTTTGATAAATGCAGTAATTTATGAATTATATTTCCCAGATCAAATTAAAATTGCAAATTGTGAAGTTTTAAAATATATAAACAATTTACCAGTTCTAAATAATGAATTAAGTTTAGATAACAAACTTCAATGCATAGAAAAAATCTATACTGAATTGAGTAATCCTGAGCATCCAGTTAGTAAAGCAATGTACTTTATGGATACAATAGAAGAAATTGCAATCATTGAAGGTAAGAAAAAATGAAAAGAATCACACATGTAAAACTAAACAACTATCGTGCTTTTTTTGGAGAGTATGATTTATTGGATTTTCCTAATGGAGAAAATGTATTAATATACGGTGAGAATGGAAGTGGTAAAAGCTCTATATACAAAGCATTAAAAGATTTTTTTGCAAGTAGTGAAAATCCTGGGAGTAAATTTTGGAGTAATATATATGCTCGTATCACCCCTAATGGTGATGCTGATGGTGAAGTTGAGGTAACATTTAATGACTATCCTGTTGTAAATATTGTAAATGCACACACATATCAATTTACCAATATCCTACCCCAAAATAATGCATATACACAATCTTTTATTAAAAAGGCAAATAAAGCTAAGGGTTTTCTTTCATATCAGGAATTAGTTAAAAGTTATGTTCTCCCTAAAGAGGAATCACCAAATCCAAATCTTTATAATTTTATAATTGATAATCTTTTATCAGAATACAATTTACAAGGTCCTAATGTTTCAGGTGTGACAATACAAGATTTTTGGAAAAGCTTAGAAGCAGACCTAAAAATTAACAGCGCGAGATTTAAAAAATTTAGAGATGCAAAAGACCAATTGCCAAGATTAGAGGAAGATCTTGTTAATATTTTACGGCCATTATTAATTAAAACGAATGATTTTTTAGACTATTTTTCGAATAGTAAAACAAAAATAGATTTAAACTCATTAATTATAAAGCCGTATAAATTTAAAGATGGTAAAGGTTGGTGGTTTGATAAAGTATTTAGATTGAATGTATTAGTTAACAATGAAAATATTGTAAATGGTTATCAAAATCATTTAAATGAAGCCAGATTATCTGCAATAGCTTCATGTTTATATCTTGCCGCAATAAAATTAAACCCCCAGCCCGACGAATATAAGATACTTTTTTTAGATGATGTCTTTATTGGGTTAGACACCTCGAATAGATTACCATTATTAGAATTACTAAAAGCAGAATTTCCAGAACACCAAATTTTTATTTCAACCTACGACCGTTTTTGGTACGAAACGGCAAATCGTTGGTTAGAAAGTAATATGAGTGAAAAATGGAAGTGTTTTGAAATGTATGTCAATCATAGAGAGCATTTACCAACAAAAAGTTTTGATAAACCAATAATTACAACGACTTCAACTAACTGGGAAAGAGGGATTTTCTATTTACATCATGAAACAAATCCCGATTATCCTTCTGCAGCTAATGCATTTAGAAAGCATTTTGAGAAGTTACTTAAAGATTACATTCCTGATTACGAATCCCGTAATGTAAGTAATGAACGAATTGATGATTACAGGCTTTCTAAATTATCAACAATTGCAACAGATTTCTTTCAAAAAGTAGGAGCTTCAGATATTTATTTGAAACCTTTAATTGGCTCACTACCAACATTATTACATCCATTATCTCATTATGAAATAACTTCACCATTATATAAAGGTGAATTGTTGCGAATATCTGATAATTTGAAACAATTTGAAGACCAACTTAAAACTCTTGATTTTAAAGTTAAATACAAGAATGCTTTAAGTAAAGGTAAAATTGTAAGAATGACTTACATAATTGCTCCAAATCATACAAGCCATTATTATCTATATTTAAACCAAAATCTATGCAAAACAGAGATTGCTGGTACAATTACGTTTGTTGGATCAAATTGTAATTATGAAAAGTGTTATGGCATAAATGCTGGTGCTAAAGTATCTCTTCGCTCATATAAAAAAACTGATATTAGATTTCGGTTTAAAACTCTTGAAGAAGCATATGTCAATACCCATATATATTTAGTAGCATTACCTGACCCTGGTTTCTCAACAATTCCTTTAAAACCTGATTATGTTGATGCATTTGAATATTCTAATGATGGAACTATATGGCAACCATTAAGGGGTTTATTGACTTAGTAAAATATAAAAGTCTAATATTATGGAAACAATTGCATTCGAAAATATCCAACAAAGATTAGATCAGTTGGATAATCGTGAAATAAAACTTACAGAGAGAGAATTAACTCTTGAAAT
This sequence comes from Paludibacter sp., assembly GCA_049317965.1. Classification (GTDB taxonomy): domain Bacteria; phylum Bacteroidota; class Bacteroidia; order Bacteroidales; family Paludibacteraceae; genus Paludibacter. The sequence goes on along the minus strand of JBMOHG010000029.1, from coordinate 6,370 downwards.
GCCCCTATCGGAGCAGAATGAACGGTTTGAGAAATTGAGAAAGGGCTATGTTTCTTTAAGGCTGATTGAAAATGAAGCTGAAAATGAATTCCAGCCATTGACTCGTGATACTTTTGAATTAATGTTGAAAATTTTAAAAAACAAGTACAACATTGATGACATTCAGCTTGAAAAATTGGATGATAGAAATAAGGTGGAACAATATTTTACAGAGCTAATTCCACTTATTCAAAATAGATGGAGTTCAATATGTGGATATAAGAGATTGTGGAAAGAGCGTAGAATAGGATATAGGCAAGCTATTAATACCCTATTGGATAATGACATAAGAAAACTAGCAGAAAATATTGATGCTAATGATCAATCGAAATGGATTAATAATGTAGAAATAATATTTTCAAAACTCGATAAGTTGATAAAGGATATAGAAGATTTGCTAACTTCAACAGAAAGTTTGCAGACTGAGTTGGAAGATATATTTAAACAAAGAGAGGAGATTTTTGTCAAGGCTGATCTGTTATTTAGGATGTAGTTTGAATTTGGGGAGAGGATGAAAATAATAGAGAACTTTTTTTAAACAACAAAAAAAATATGTTTTTTTAGAAGAAAGTCATATCTTTGCTTATTAAAATAAAAACAGATAAAAAAATAAAAGATATCGAGAATAATTGTCTACAATGAAAAACAACTATACAGTACTAAAAAAAAGATTTATACAAGTGGCAGTGATAGCTGTATTGCTCTTGCTATGGGAGTTGGCAGTCAGGAATAGCATCAATACACTTATTCCCAGCCCCAAAAATTGTTTTATTGCATTGTTTGACTTGATAAAAGAAGGAATCTTGATACCTGATTTACTTGCCAGTTTGGGGCGTGTTTCAGTAGGTTTTGCTTTTGCAACTATACTTGGTTTGCTTATAGGTTTTGGACTCGGTCTTGTACCGCCACTAAAAGATGCTACAATGGGCATTGTTGAGTTATTACGACCAATTCCACCTATTGCATGGATTCCTATGGCAGTTGCTCTTTTAGGTATTGGAGATGCCTCGGCCTGGTTTGTAATATTTATAGGTGCATTTTTTCCAATACTAACAAACACATTATTAGGTATAAGTAATATTGAAAAGTTACATCTTGAAGCAGCTAAAGTTCTGGGAGCAAACAAAAAAAGTACTTTTACTGGTGTTGTGTGGCCATCTACTCTTCCAAGTATATTTGCTGGCATGCGGGTTGGTTTGGGGTTTGCATGGATGTGTGTAGTTGCAGCAGAAATGTTTGCATCCCGCTCCGGACTAGGTTATGAAATTCAACTTAATCGCCAGCTTTTCCAACTTGATCGTGTGGTAGCAGGGATGATAACTATTGCCATTGTAGGCTTTTTGATGAGTAGATTTATGAGTATTCTCGAAAGTATTTTTGTTCCTTGGCGTCGCGGTTATATTGCTAAGGATTTTTTTGAAAACACAACTAATTTACATAACCAATTACCTACATTACGTAACAACCCGAAATCAAACATTGGCTTAAAACATATCTCAAAAGAAAAAAATGATAATGCTGAATTATTTGATTGGACTAAAAGTTCGGGTGTTTCTTTTAGTGTTGAAAAAATGAATTTTAGCTATATTGATAGTCAGCCGTTATTGCAAGATATTAACTTAACTGTGCAGCCTGGTGAAATATTTTGTTTACTAGGAAAAAGTGGATGTGGCAAATCAACATTTCTTAGGTTATTAGCAGGTCTTGAAAAGAATTATACTGGTTCTATATTGATAGATGGAAGAAAACTTAATGGAAACAGAGAAGATCTGACAATGGTTTTTCAAGATTTTTCACTTTTCCCTTGGAGAACAGTTGAGAGAAATGTTCGTTTTGCCATTGAGCAAAGGATATCAGATAAAAGTAAATGGGATAAAGAAGCTAATCAGATGTTAGATTTAGTAGGATTATCTCACAAAGCGGATGACTATCCACATCTTTTATCAGGAGGACAAATACAACGGGTTGCTTTTGCAAGAGCTTTGGCATGCAAACCAAGATTATTGTTGCTCGATGAGCCATTTAGCTCACTTGACAGCAATACAAGAGAAACTTTGCAAGAAGAGATGTCGGAAATTTTCAGACGCTCAGGTGTCACAGTCGTTATGGTAACACATGATATTTCAGAATCTATCTTTCTGGCTGATAGAATCGCAATAATGTCGCCAGATGGAGGACATCTTACTAATGAATATATTGTTTCGGCTAAACGACCTCGTGACAGAAAGTTCAGAAACTCACCTGAATTTAGGGAGTTAGCAGATGTATTATGGCAACAAATTAATCCCAAATCAAATAATTAATATTTACTATTATGAAGCGTTCAATGTTTAATTCAAAAAAAACCAAAAGAGGCATTATCAGCCTTTCCATATTAGGATTATTGGTATTCTCTGTTTCTATTCTGTCTTTTACTTCCTGTACTAAAAAGGCTGATGATCAACGGCTTGTAGTAGGTTGGCAAACTGCTTGGGCAACTTGTGGGCAACTTGTTGAAACAATGGTTCATACCAATATCCCGTCCATTTATAGTACAGGTGCAACTTTTCGTAATTTTCTTTTTGGACCTGATATGCTGGAGGCGGCCTTGGGAGGCAATTTAGATGTTACAACAGTAGGTGTTGTGCCTGCAATAAACTTGTTAGCTGCCAGTGATGACTGGGTTGTTGTATGTCGGCTTATAGATTTTAGTTGTGTTACAATTGCCCGTACAGGTTCAGGAATTATGACTTATGCTGATTTAAAAGGAAAAAAGCTCGGCGTTCCTTTTGGATCAGGTGCGCACCCATATATAGTTCAACGTCTGAACGAAAATAAATTAACTCATGGAGCAAAATCAAGTGATGTGGAACTTATTAATGTAAGTCCTGCAGAAGCTATGGTTGTTGTTCAACAGGGAGGAGTTGATGCAATGGGAATTTGGGAACCAAATGCTACAATTATTGAGAGTAAAGGCCTCGGCAAAGCCATTGATGAAAAACGTTATATTGGTTTAATGCTTATTCGGAAAAGCATTGTTGAGAAAAATCCGGAACAAGTGGTTGCTTTAATAAAAAGCTTAATTGAAGCTAACTTATATGTTGCAAAAAACCGAGAACAATCTGATGAATGGTTTGCAAAACGCTCTGGTATGAATAAAGAATTGCTAAAAAAAATACGCATTATTGAGCCCAATTTGAAAGCAAAAAAAATTGAAGATGTATCGGTACAAATTTCTGCTGAAGATATGGCTTTATCACAACAAGTTGCAGATCAAATGTTCGATAGTAAATTAATTAAACGCAAAGTTATTATCAGCGAACACACTAATTTATTGCTGGCAAAACAAGCTACTGAGGAGATAATTAAAGAAGGAAGTAAGGAGTCTAAGATTAAATTGGAGGAAAAGAAATGATGGAATTTCTAAGTAAATTTAAAATACAGGATCGGATAATAAGACGAACTGTTTACTTAATACTAATTTTTACACCAATTGTTTTTGTGTTTTCTGTTTTTTTTAGACACATTTGTTTCAGCAGTATTATAAAAGAAATCGCTGAAGTAGTAGATTTAACAATAGAAATGAATCCAATTTGTTTTTTTGGTATTCTAATTTTCTGTATTTTTCTTGGTATATTTTTGAAATATATTTTTAATAAATTAAAAGTAAGAACTGTTGATAGAAGCAAAAAGAATAATTTAAGTTTTAGTGACATTTTCGAAGGCCTCAGAAGCAGGCACACTTCAACTTTTTACAAAAAAGGTTCGTTTTATGTGTTTATTTTAATTGCTATTTCAGTAATTGTTTCTATTTTTTTTCCTAGTAAATTTAGAAGTCTTATTGAAAATCCTGGAGGTATATTCGCACTTGTTACAGGCTTTTTTACATTGCTTGGTACATTTATTGCTGTTCAAACGATATTAGAAATGAAACGTACAATTACAACATACACTCAATTATTAATTAGATTAACCGAATTAATACAAAGTGCATCTGATAAAGATGAGGAAATTAAAATCCTTTGCTATTTTCCACTTCCAGGTAGTTGGCAAGTTAAAATAGAAAATGTAAAAAATGATTTGGAAACTTCTTTGCGAGACAAGAAACGAAAAATTAAAATAATTTGTCTTTGTGATGTTGATCATTTTAAGTTTTTACTAACTATTGCAAAAAAAAGAAATGAACAAAAAAACAAGAAAATATCAGCAGAGATGTTACTAGATTTTCAAATCAAAACCGAGAATCTTCTAACTACTCTAAATGGAGAAGAAAAATATCCAACTAAGATTTTAGAAAAAGAGAATAAAAAAGAAAAACATTTTCGTTCAAAACCACTTCGGATATCATCAAAAGATATTCCACCATATTACTTTTTCGTTTCAGATCATAGAGCAATTATCGTAACTCCTGTTGGTTTACCTATTATAGATGATTCAATTGATAATAAATTATGTATTGATTTAGTTGAGAAGATTAATAAATATTCAATAATGAATGAAGAAGATGACAATACAATAAAAATTAAAGATGAACTTATAAGTGTAATATCAAATAATATAAATCCCAATATGGAAAGTCTTACAAATATTAATGAAATTGGTGCTCATGTTGAAACATTAGGATTTGAAACTACTGATCAATTAATCATACAAAAACTTCATAATATTTTTGATGACTTAGAAAATTCAAAAAATAATTGTTGTAACAAAGATTGTACTTGTTGTAAAAAAATATTGATAAGTGAAAATTGATATTATTTATCCACCTTCAAGTTCAGGTAGTGAAAACTACTCAAGTGAACCCCCACTTGGCCCAATAGCTTTGTATTCTTCTCTAAAAGAAGCTTATAGGCAAAATACTCGTTTTTTAGACAGTACTATACTTTCAAAGGAGGAGATTGAAAAAGCAGTTATTGAGCGAAGGGCTGAAGTAATAGCTATAAGTTGTACGACCTATAATTACCCAAATGCTCTTCGTATAGCAGAACTGGCGAAAAAGAATGGTTCGTATGTAGTATTAGGGGGTGTTCATATTGCACATCGTCGAGATGCAATTCTTTCTAAAATGCAAAAAGGAGAAAGACCAATAGATTTCTTGGTGACTGGATTTGGTGAACCAGCATTTGGAGCTCTCTTGAATGCTCTGGAGAATAAAATGCCAATTTCTGAGATTCCAAATTTGAGCTATATTAGCAATGGATCTATTGTTATAAATCAGTCAGACAACAAAAAAAACGGGAAAGACCCATTGACCGTTCCACTGGATTATAGTAAAATAGACTTTAAAATATACGCCAGAAACTTTAGACCGTATGGTAATCTAAGTTCAACTCATACTCCTGGATCTACTTTTACTCAACGTGGTTGTGCTTACTCAGGAAATAACAAATGTACATTTTGTTCGATTGAAAAAATGAATCCAAGACGTTCACCTGAATTATTTGAACAAGATCTTACTACGCTGATAACAAAATACAACGTAGATCAGGTTAGGATTTCAGATGCCGATTTCACTATGGATGTACATCACATGTCTCGAATAGCAGATGCAGCTAATCGGGTATTTGAAAAAACAGGAATTAAACCAGTATTTCATTGTTTTGCACGAGCTGATGAAATTGATGATGAAAAAGCAAAAATACTCAAAAGAATGAACGTTGTATCACTTATGGTTGGTTATGAATCAGGTAGTGACAAAATGTTGAATGTGATGCAAAAACATACAACTAAATATGAAAATCTGAATGCAACTGCATTACTTAAAAAGTATGATATCGATGTAATATGTGGAGGATTGGTTGTAGGTGCCGAAGGTGAGAATGAAGAAACGCTTGCAGAAACTATTCAATTTGTGAAAGAATTGAAGAGAATTGACAATACTGGTACCATGATGTCAACCCCCTTAATTCCACTTCCTGGGTCAATTTGTTTTGAGAAACTTTTGAAAAAACTCTCGAAAGAGGATCCTTTAAAATTTCAGGAATTAAACAGCAGTGATTTTTTTAATCTTGAAGAATTGGTTGAACTTTGGAATAAATATATGTGCGAAGTTTCTGTTTCCCGACTTGTTGAATTTGGCGATGAAATAGAAACTATGTTTCCAATAGGAATAAAGTTAATTGACCTGCATCATTAATCCCAGCCTTAATACTTATTACTATGATTTGGAAAAGTAAAGATAGTTTACCCTTAGATTTATCCACATTTGAATATGCTTATTATTGGGTGCGGCATGATGGCATGTGGTTTATAGCGCAATATTGGCCTAAAGAGCAGGAGTTTTATTTTTGTGGTCAGTATATTGGGTTTCCGGTAAATGATTTGGAAGAGATTGACTGTGAAAAGATACAGC
>JBMOHG010000028.1:0-16351 GCA_049317965.1 Paludibacter sp. | reverse complement strand
GTAACATTCACAATAGATTCTACCTCGAACCCCAATGATTTTAGCAGTTCTTGTGAAGCATAATTCTGTAATCTATTGCCATAGTTTACATAGTCGGTAATGGTAAGAATTCCAATTTTTTTCATCTTGTCGATTTATTTCACTTGCGATTCCGCATTTTATCTCTTATTTTTAATGCTATCCGACGTAGAAACGGAAAATACTTCCCACTTTTAACGTTATAATAAACGGATTCATTTTCAAATATCATTTCGAAATTTTCAGTGCAGAATACAGGTTTTTTTGTAATTCTATTTATTTCAATTGCCTGACTTAATGAACTTTCAACAAAAAGAACATACTTGCTATCTTTGTAAGTATTTGCTTTATGTACAGCATGACCATTGGCTTTTTGGCGGGCTTCTTTGTTTGGCAAATCGAGCATAACCAAGTCATTATATTTAATTTTATTGTTCGTAAGCCATGTTTCAGTTTCTTTTCGGTATTTTTCAAGACGTGAAGTTACTAAAGTTCCAATTTCACTTCCCGGAATGAATAATGGTGGAGCATTCAGAATAAAATCTATGTATTTTGGCCCATCATCGTTCTGTTCGTCAGTAGGATCGATACACAACACACCATCAATATCAAAACATGCTTTTTTAAGCGTGGTATGATTCAGAATGTTCCATTGAAAATAGCGTGGAAGTGGAATTTTCTCAAAATAATAATCTACCATTTTCTCTTTTCCGGGCACAACATAAATTGCACAATAGCTGATTGAAAAATCACCTTCGAGGTTTTTTAAGTTCTCTCTTGCTTCAACAATGGCTTTTCCTGAAGCAATGCTGTCATCAACAACTAAAATCTTTTTAAACTCTTTAATATCAAAAAATTGACCTCTTGCTCCTGCCTTATATATATGTCCATTCATAAAAGAATGAATATCGGTATATGGTTTATTCAGGTAAAAAGCCAATAAATTAGCCGGCATCATTCCGCTACGAGGTATACCTACAATTAAATCAAAATCGCGCGGAAGAATACTTAAACGTTTAAGAATAATTTGATTCAAATCAGTTATGTTTCTGTAATACATAATATTAGTATTTAATGTTATTAATATATGATTATAAGTGTTCAGTAGTAATTTCTCGTGCCATTTTTCGGGGAGAAGAGGCTAAAGCCAGATTTTCGGGAACATATCCGCACGAAATTATCATTAAAATAACTTCATTTTCGGGCACATTCAAAAGGTTTCTGAGCTTAACATCTTTATCGTTAGTCACACTCCAATTCAATGAGCAAGCTCCTATTTTATTAAAATGCAGCGCGTTTAGCAAAGTCATTATAAACATGCCACCATTCAAATGATTCTCGTTTCGTTCATGAATATCTTTTGTAGTGGAAATTACAGAGGTTATTACCAATAAAGTCTCTGCTAAATGGCCAAAACCTCTGTTTCCGTTCTGAAGTTCAAGAATGCTTTTTTTAAGAACAGCAGATTTTGCAATATGAACTCTTGTTGGCTGACGATTACAAAACGAAGGTGATTTTTGAGCCAGGTCAATACAATCGTACAAAACCGACAATGGAATTGTTTCGTCGGTATAATTACGAACGGAATATCTCGACTTACAAAAAACATCAAACGGTTTATTGATATCCTGAAAATACGATTCTTTTGTTACATTCTTTTGTTTTAAACCTTCAATTCCTCTGAATTTATTGACAATATTTTCAACTTTTACATTCACATCCTCGTCCAATTTATAATCAATATCTTTATGGTAATCATAGTATTCTGTAATTACTGATACAGATTGTTTGAACTCCAGGTCGTTAAACGGAAGATTCATTTTTTCATATTTCAGAATAGTTTCACATAAACTTATCACTACTTTTTTGCCAAAACCCGGCCGAGGTACCGGCATCGTTAGTCCTTTTTCCACGATATGATAAGCAAGCGTCAGATCGCGTTGTACTTTTTCAGTGTCAGAATTATTATAAACTTTATCATATACCCGCCTTCTGATATCGTAATTACACGATTTCTTCGCTTTATAAAGAAAATAATAATACAATAATTTCTTTGGCATTAAGCTTTTCAACCTGTCTTTAATAGCTTGCATATCTTTAACTTTAAGATTAAGTATTTACTTTTTTTGGGGTTTACATAAAATAAAATTCAAACATGGCTGACTTTTCCTTCCATCTCCAACCTGAAAACTAAAATACATTTTAAATATATTTCTCAAGAATATCACTAAAACTTTCAGTTCTGGCATCCCACGAATTTGTTGCTGCGAATCTTATTCTACTTTCAATTTTTTCTTTCGAGTCATTTTTAGTTTCTTCTACAAGTTTTAGTGCAAAATCGTCAACGTTTTCAGAAACAGTTACAATACCATTAAAATCGGGCAAAACTGCAAACGGTGTCATAACCAATGGAACTCCAACTGCCAGATATTCATTTATTTTAAGTGGATAGATATTTTTATTTACCTCATTTACAATATATGGTATTATTCCAACATCATAAGTTGCCAGTATTTTCGGCACATCATTAGGCTTAATAGGATCAAAGAATTTTACATTTGGGTATTTGCTTAATCTGGATTTTAAAACCTGATTGCGCATGTCACCAGTGAATTCAAAGTCGAAATCAGTAAGCACTTTAACAGCGTTTTCTACAGTTTCTATATCAAATCGAGGATCTAAACTTCCAATGAAACCCACTTTTTTCCTCTCTCGCAAATAAACATCCTTTTTGGCATATTTCTCAAAAACCGGAAAATCAACACCATTTTTTACAACAAAACTGTTGGCATTAACCTTCTTCTTTTCTTCATTTAAGTAGTCCGATGTTGTAATTATTGCTTTTGCCTTTTTAGAGAATTTATCCTCGAAATCATAAATTCTTTTTCCAAAAAAACCAGATTCAACACCATCGTAACAATAATAGATATGTGCTTTTTCATTCAATTTACCAATTAATGACAGCCCATAAAATGGATTATAAGCTGTGATAACTAATGGATTATCGAAATGCAGTTTCTTTAAAATCCTTTTTAGTACTACTTTGTAAATGAAAACATTAATACCAAATAACAAATTAAACAACTTTTCATTCTTTAAAAAATAAACTGGTATTCCCGGTGGAATAACTAAGTTATAAGCTTTAGTTTGAACATCTGTATCTATCAATTGTAAGCCCTTTTCAAGCCTTAACATCCGCGCTATTGGCACATTCTGATTTCCCATTAAAGTAGCTATAATATCCTTGAAAGTGTGAGGATATTCTACAAATAACACATTATTATGCTTTGCCAAACGTGACAAAATTTGTACAGTGGATTTAGCATAATTGCCAAACCATGTTGTATTACTTATGCAAACAATATTTTCGCCCTTAATCATTTTCTGAGTTTTATTTCTTCAAAAACCTGTTTATATAGTTCTAAATACTTTTCGGCCATCACTTTCCACGAAAACATTTTTGTCCGTACCAAACCCTTTTCTATTAGAATGTTACTATAATTATCGTCATTAAGTACATGTATTATTGCATCTCTAATTTCATCCGGATTATTTGGATTTACAATTACTGCTGCATCTCCTGCAATTTCGGGCATCGAAGAAGTATTTGATGTAATCACAGGAACTCCACAAGCCATTGCTTCAAGTATTGGGATTCCAAAACTTTCTCGTAATGACGGATAAAGAAAAACTTTGGATTGATTAATAATTGCTGGCAGCTCAATATTTGGTACGTAACCAATATTCACAATTTCATTTCTAATTTCCGGAAACCCAATATCTTTTAGCAATTTCGTCAATTCTCTTTCATCAAAGTCAATAATAACCAGCTTATATTTTGTTTTCGTATGAGCTTTAAAATCAGCATACGCTTTCAATACATTTTCTGTGTTTTTTTTGGGGTCTGTGTTTCCAATAAAGATTAAAAAATTATCAGGAAGATTATATTTTTGCTTTACATTACCAAGTTGCTCCTTATCAGTAATTATATTAAAATGTTCGCTAACACCATTGTAAATAGCAACCAAATTGTCACTCAGACCCATAAAGTTTCTGATTTTTTCTCTTTCAAAGATCGATACTGTTACTATTCGCTTACTTTTTCGAGCTACTATCGGAACTATAAAACGACGATACATATTCCCAAATTTCTGGTACAATGTTCCACCTTTTTTAAAAATACTTATAGTTTCGAGATAAATAATATCATGTATAACCGTAATAATCGGAATTTTACAAAAAATCGGACTTGTATTACTCGTACAATGTAAAATATCGCAACCTTCTCTTTTGGCAGCCATTGGTAGTAATATTTGCTCCCATATTGGATGATATTTTCCCTTCCCTAGTTCAATAATTTTAAAGTTTGAAGCACTTGGAATACAATTATTATCACAGTCAGGTTTCACAAAAATGACATAATCGTTTATGGTATCAATGAGCTGTAGATTTTTTATTAATTCCAAAGCTACCATATCCATTCCATGTTTTTTCTTACGGTATAGCCTTTGTCCCTCAATTCCAATCTTCATAACATCAAATTAATTACTGATAAAAAATTCCATCCAAACAAAAAAAACGAATTTTACTCAGAATATTACTTAGCATTAATATCACCATGCTCAGTGTGAATGAACTTATCATTGGCACCTTTAAGTTTGAAAAGTGACAAAAACATTGCAGTAAATACTTTTGGAAGCGTTAGAAGTGCATGAAAAGTTTTATTATTATAGAATTTGAATGGAATTCCAAATACAAATGCAAAAACTACTGTCAGAAAAATATAAAACCAATAAGAATAATGAATTGCAAAAAATGGATTTTCTGGAAACGCAATAGCAATTCCGAAGGTTAATAGCGAAATGATTGCCGTAATTCCAATTAATAAAACCCTTGGTGGTGCAATCATCTGACAAACTTTATCGAAAAAGTCGATATTTCCTTTGAAAATGAGATGTTTAATACCGGTAAAAAAGAACCGTTTAAAGTATATAAATTGTGCAGCCAGCCAGCGTTTTCTTTGGCTCTCAAAGACTTCTAATTTTTGTACTTTTTCATCTAAAACAAAAGCATTATCAACAAATTCTACTTTTATTTTATCCCTTAACAAAGTAAGTTCTAATTCTTTATCGAATCCGCCTACAGCATTAATTTGCAGCATTCTTTCCTTAAACATGGCATAACCAAACGCCATACCCGAACCAATAAGCCCAGATGAAAAGCCCAAAGCACGATGTCCTTTTCTGAAAATATTATTGTTAAGCTCTTCGCTAATTGCATCGAGAATTGCCAATGCATTATTTGTGTTTTTGGCAATTCGGTGACCTTGAACTACTTCAAAACCATTGTCGAAGGCAGCATTTATTTTGGTAATAAAATCAGTTTCCATTATATTATCAGCATCCAAAACTAGTGCTACATCATAATTATTTCCGATAGTTTCCATTGCCTTATTCAAAGCTTTTGATTTTGTGCTTTTCTCGAAAGAAACTTCTACCAAAACGATTGGTAGTAGCTTTAATTTCGAAATAGTTTCTGGCTGAAACGAATCTGCAATTATCACTACATCAAACATTTCCTTAGGATAATCTTGCTTCAGAGCTTCTTGGGCTACTTCACAAATCACATTGTCTTCTTTATAACCAGGAATTAGCACAGCAAATTTCCGTGTTTTTTTCGAGCCATTTTTCGATTTACTTTTACGTGAAAAATTACTGGCAGCGGTAAAAACCAAAATGTATAAAGCCGAGAAACCCAAATAAATAAAAATCAGATATTCAACAATTTGAATGATTAGTGATACTATTTCCATGGCATTTTAATTTGTATTGAGAAGATGATTATATTATAGACAATAAAATTCAGTCATAATAAATTTTGAAAACGAGATAAACTCCTGCCAATTATTATATAAATAATCAGCAGGAATTTTGTTTGCAGCTTAAGTATTCAATGGACGACGACCAACACTGTAGTACGTAAAACCAAATTCTTCAATTTGTTCCAAATCGAAGATATTTCTACCATCAAACAACACTTTACTGTTCATTAGGCGTTCCATTACCTTAAAGTTTGGAAGTCGGAATTCGCTCCATTCAGTAACAACTGCCAAAGCATCAGCACCAATCAGCGCTTCATTCATATCTTTACAGTATTTTACGGTATCTCCCAAGGTATGTTTTGCTTCATCCATAGCAATAGGATCATAAACACTTACAATTGCACCTTTTTCGAGCAAACTTTTAATCACTACCAATGAAGGTGCTTCGCGCATATCATCAGTTTCGGGTTTAAATGATAAGCCCCAAATTGCTATTGTTTTACCTTGCAAATCGCCATTAAAATGTTTGTAAATTTTGTTGTATAATACCGTTTTCTGATAATTATTCACCTCTTCAACAGCCTGAAGTACTTTAAGTTGATAACCATAAGTATTAGCTGTTTTAACTAAAGCTTGTACATCTTTAGGAAAACAAGAACCACCATAACCAACCCCGGGATATAGGAATTTATGACCAATACGTGAATCGGAACCTATACCTTTACGCACCAAATTAATATCAGCACCTACTATTTCGCATAAATTCGCAATATCGTTTATAAAACTAATTTTTGTTGCCAACATTGAGTTAGCCGCATATTTAGTCATTTCAGAGGAAGTAATATCCATTACAATAATTGGGTGACCATTGAGAACAAAGGGCTTATAAAGTCGTTTAAGTACTTTTTCAGCAGTTTCCGATTCAACACCAATAACAATTCTATCTGGTTTCAAAAAATCATCTATTGCATTTCCTTCTTTCAAAAATTCGGGGTTTGAAGCCACGTCAAATTCAACTTTCACACCTCTTTTATCAAGCTCTTCCTGAATAGCCGCTTTCACTTTTTTTGCAGTTCCTACAGGTACTGTACTTTTGGTTACTACTACAGTGTAATTATCAAGGTGCATACCAATTTCGCGTGCAACACCAACAACATACTTTAAATCAGCGCTCCCGTCTTCATCCGGTGGTGTACCTACGGCAATAAAAATAGCATCACTGTCATTAACTACCTCAGAAAGTTTTGTTTTAAAAAACAATCTTTCTTTTTGAACATTGCGCTTTACGATATCCTCTAGTCCTGGTTCGTAAATGGGCATAATTCCATCGTTCAAACTGTCAATTTTACTCTGATTTACATCAATGCAATTAACCACTGCACCTGTTTCAGCCAAGCAAGCACCCGAAACGAGCCCTACATAACCTGTTCCTACAATTGAGATGTTCATAATAATAATTTTTAAATGTATATATTCTTAATAATTAGTTTCTAAAATCAGCATTTTAAAATAGATAACAATTCGATCTATATTTAATCAAAATTCAAGAATTGCTATTATAATCATGATATTTATCGCTATACAAATTAAGTAAACAAAAAAACAACTCAAAGTGTATTAATATCGGTGGCAAATATAAAGGATAATATTATATACACTTGTAAAAATAAAAAGTTTTTTTTGTAAACTTTCATTTTATTTTATGTAGCAATTATTTTTTATTTTTGTAGTATTTTCTACTACAGATATTTATTAGACTACTTAACAATAATAATTTATTATTCAAATATCTATAAATATAAATCATTAAATAAATATATATATATATGTATTTCTGATATTTAGTAAACTAAAAACAATTAGTTAAACCTCATTTAAAGATCAAATTCAAAATATAACATCTAAACAATATTGTCTTCTTCTTCTTTTTCCCAATTTGGCATCAATGAAATTAAAGTTGCGGCAACAAAAACAATAATAGTATTTGGCATTTGACCTAAGCTTGATGCACTGTATGAAGAAACCATTAACCCATACATTCCACTAGTAAAAGCAATAGCAATGTAAATATTTTTTGGTTTCTTTAGCCTAAAAAATATCAAGATTGATGATTTGATAGCAATATAAAAAATCATAACTAAATAGAAACCAAGACCAACTATTCCTTGTTCTGCCCAAAGTTGAATGTACCAACCATCTGTTGCTGTTTCGGCTAAAAATGTCCCCGGAGTAAATCGCATACCCCAATTACCGGCTGAACCAACTCCACCTCCAAAAGGTTTGTCTTTTAAATATTCACCAAACATTTTTCTATTTTCCAATCTTACATTAAGTGATGGATTGTCTTCGGCAAAAGCGCTTCTCATGCGCCTTATATCATAATTCCCCTGACCTATAGTTGTATATTTAAGAATAAAGAATAATACAAATAGAATGCTTCCCACTAAAATCATTACTTTAAATTTCTTCGACAATATGGTGTAAATTGCAAAACCTACTAATGGAACAGCTATTGCACTTCTGGTACCTGAAATCATCATCCCAAACAATGACATAAAGGCTACAAAATAATAAAACATTTTTTTTTGAGTACGATTTTCATGTATACCCAGAATGGCAAACAAAACTCCGAAATAACCCATAGTTCCACCATAAGTACCTGCGTCAGAAAAGAATGAGAAAACCCTCAATTGTCCAAACAACAAATGTGTACTCAGATTTCCTGGTTGGTATAACCAAACTTTCTCCCATCTATCAACCCCCATGTATTTCTGCATTATACCTTTCAAAACAGCTATTAAAGTAAACCATGCACAAAGCTTTATTAAAGTGTCCATGTCTTTTGGGCGATTGAAAACCAAATAAGTTAACGGAACTATCAATACAATATATAAAGCTTGTCCCCGCATGGCATAAAACCATGCTTCTCTACTAATCGTTTCAGGATTAACCAATTGAAGTAAAGTCATCACAAACCAAATTATGGCAAAATATGTAAAGTCTTTATCAGCATTTTTCCATTTTACCTGATGATTAAATTGACTGAAAATTACAGAAAGCAGAGTGAGAAAACAAAGTGCATCAACAGTTAAACCCATTGGAGCAGGCACATAGCGCGACAGCCCCACTGCAAAATAGTTTGCATAGAGTACTGAAACAAAACCGAGTCGGGGATTTACAAAAACCTGATAAAGATAAAAAAAAGGAAATGGAAGGATAAACATGGCAATACCACCAATAAGATTATCCTGTGAGAAAAAATAAATTGATCCGGACAAAAGAATAATTATTATAGTACTAACAATAAGTATAAGTGATCTATACTTTTTATTGCTATTCCAACTATGTGTCATTCTTAACTCCATTCTAATATTTAATACGTCAGAATTCAATAATAAATTGTCAACAAATAAAAGTCAAGTTACAAGCAATTTAAACAGATTAAATTTAGGTAACTCGTTTAAGATTTTTTTTAATCAAAACCCTTATGAATGAGCGTTTTTTTGGTATTTCACCATACATTTCTTCTAAATTATCTGGATCAGATTTTGTAAGTATTGTATACAAATTATTTAGATTAAGTTGTTTTAATTTATTCAAATTGAAGTTGTCAGCTTCTACCCACGTAGAATTTGCATCAAATACTATTAAATTTAAATCGGCAGTTTTCAAAATTAATGAGTTTTCTATTCCGTTGCTTATTGACGGAATTACGCTTATTACATAATTAGCTGTAATATTTTCAGCGGCAATTAATTCTGAATAACTATTATATAATAGTACCACATTCTTTACAACCTCTTTATTAGTTTCATTTTCGGCAGGGATAGCACCATCACTTTGCTTTTGCGCTTCTGAATTAGCTAGTAAATAGGTAGTTAAACCATGCTTCTGAATTTCACTGTTTATAATTCCTGATGCATATTCTTTTCCGGCACCATCCCAGTTACTTAGCACCTGAATTACATAAGGTTTATCTGAATTTGCCGATAAGTACTTAATTTTTTCAAAAATAAACATTGCAGCCTTTTCAGTAATTTTCTCTGTATTGATGAATTTTTTATTCGCGTAAGTACAAAATGCAGCCAGTACATCTATACCCGACAGTTTTTTCAATAGTGATGGTGTTTTGATTCTGGAATCGAGAAGCTCAACGATGAAAAGACCTAAGATATAAAATATCATCGTAAATAATACAGCAATTATGACATATAATTTCTTTTTTGAAGGTATAGCATTTATTGGGAATTTTGGCTCGTCCAATACTTTCATATTCGAAACCATATCAGTATTCTGTTGCCTTTGTTTTGCCAAGCCGAGTTGATTGAGAATATTTAGATATTCTCTTTCATCTACATCAATTTCTCTTTCAATTCGTTTAATGGTTGCACCAAGTGGAGCATATTTCATAAACTGCTTCATGAATTCTATTTGCCGCAATTTCATCGATTTTAGCTCGGCCGAAGAACTTTCATAATTCTTTACTGCATCCAACCATTCTCCTAATATTTTTTGAGATTCAATTCCTTCACTTTTATTTGTAAAAAGATTGATTGAGTCAATTTTGTTTTCGAGTTTCTTTTCAATCAAAAACCTCTTTGATTTCAAATCACTTATTATTGATTTTTCAATTTTATCATCTATTTCTGCTCTAGTAATTTGGAGGTTATAATTCACTAATTGTTCACGAATTCCAATTACTTCTTTGTTTCTCAGATTAATTTTTAAGCGCAATTCTACTTCCTTTTCAATTTTTTTAAGAACAGCCTCTGCAGCTTCACATTCCATTTTTACCTCTTGAAGTCGAATTTCAATTTTTTCTTGTTGAGTCGTTACTTGTTCAGTTTGCTCATAGTAATTTATGATTGTATTATCTGTGTTAAAAGCCAATAATCGGTTCTCTGCATCATCTAATTTTAAAGAGATTTCTTTCAATTGCTTTTCAAAATATTCTACGGCAGAGCTTGATTGATTGCTTTTAAGGAGACTGTATTTCTTAATAAAAATTTCAGCAGCAAATTTTACAGTATTATATGAAATACCCGGATCGTCTGATTCGTAGGTAAGTTTTATCATATCACTACCATTTAATCTTTCTACCTTGAGTCGTGAAATAGAACCAATACTATAATATGGATTACCGTAATTGATTAAATGATAAATATAATTTTTCTCATCTTGTTGAATAAATCTTGTTAGATTGGCATAACTTTTCTCAAAATTTCCACTGACTATAAGTTTCTTTATTTTATCAGGAGTATTTTCTTTAAGTTTATTGAAAGCCTCTTCGGAAATAATATCCGATTTAGGCTTTTTGAGCATAAGATGTTGAGTGAGAAGGTGTAATGATATTTCCTGAAAAAGCAAATCTGATTTAAATATAGTCAAAACATTATTGTATTCATTCAGAGTTGCATTATTATCAACCTTAGTTGCAATAACTTCTAAACCACTATTTGAAGTAATTCCGGTAAAAATCGTAGCTTCCGACTCGTAACTTACGGGTAAATCCTTAGTAAGAAAGAATACAATTCCACCAACCAAAATTGGTAAAATAATTATGTACTTTATCTTTTGAATTAGTATTTTTATAAACTTAATTATATTCATTTAGCAGAATTCTGTAAGTTAATACCAGTAAGTAACTGAAGTTTGTAAATCTGAGTGTAATAATCACTTTTTAATTTTGAATAAGCTTCTTCTGCTTTTGAATATGAATAAGTTATAGTGGAAAATTCCGAAAAACCCAATGTTCCGCTTTCTACATCTTTTACACTTTTAAGATAACTTATTTTCATTGTTTGCAAAGTTGTTTGATAAGAATCCAATAATTCCCGATAATTTTTGAATTTAAAATATTCATCAATTACAAATTGAGTAATTTCTTTTTTTAGCTGTTCTTTTTTTAATTCAGATTCCTGAATATTGTAATTCAATATCTTTAGTTCGTTTTTTTTATTTGCAAAGTACGAAATGGGCAATTTCAATGTAACTCCGGCATAATAATTTAGCTGTTGTTTATCCGACTGAACCCCTACTGGCGGCACATCGGCAACAGCCTGATTACTAACAGTCAACTGATTATACAAACCATATCTTGTGTTAGCATCAATTTGTATAAAATCAGTCCACGATTTCTTTTGCATTTTAATTTGTTCCAGAATTTTTTCTTTCTCTTTATCACTTACCTGTAGTAATGGGGAATTCTTTAATGCTGACTCGATAAATACATTCAAATCCGGAATTGTTGATTTATTAAACAATGACAATTCCTCTGAATTAGTATTCTGAGCCGAAACTTTCTTATCCTGACTAAAAGCCACAATAGAAAATACAAAAATGACCGAAATAGTGAATAAAAGTCTGCGCATTTTAAAAAGATTGGTTAAACATTTTCATGTTGAAGCATAGCTGGAATAGTTTTCAACAAAATTTTAATATCATACCAAAGTGAATAATTTTCTGCATATTCAATATCTAGTTGTTTTCTATCGTCAGCCGACATTACATTTGAGCCACCCCGCTTTGTTACTTGCCAAAGCCCTGTAATACCCGATGGAGCCAAAAAACGTTTTGCCCATTGATCGGTAGTAAGAAGTTCAGCCTCATACAGCGGCAATGGTCTGTTACCAACAATCGACATATCACCTTTCAAGACATTGATAAATTGAGGTAATTCATCAATACTTGTATTTCTCAAAATTCTGCCAACTTTAGTTATTCGTGGGTCATTTGCAACCTTAAAGAAAGGATTTTCGCGCTTCATCGCTTTAGTGTTTTTCACTTTTCCTTCTCTTATAAATCCTTCATCATCAATAAGTACCGGACCACTTTCTAGTAAATTATCCATTTCACGTTTATTTTCTTCAGTCTGCGAATTGGAATACTGGTTTTTTTTCATCAATTCATCCACTCTTTTGTCGGCATCTGAATACATACTTCTGAATTTCAGAAAGCCGAAAATTTGATAACCGGTACCAACTCTTTTAGCTGCATAATAGACTTTCCCTTTTGATTCTAAACGTATTAGTAATGCAATAATTAAAAAAATTGGTAATAAGAAAAGTAATACTGTTCCAGAAAAAAGGATGTCAAAAGTTCTTTTCCACAATGGAAGCTTGTATCCCACTAATTTTTCTGATTTGCTTACATTAAGCGCTGTGTAGTGTTGTTTTATAAATTCGTATCGTGTTATTATCTTACTTAGCTCTGTATCTATGCTAAAAACATCATGAACACCATACTTCAAAAAATCTTTTGGTAAAGATCGGGTGTTTATTACAAATAAAACGATTTTATGCTTATTACATTCGGCTTTCAACGTACTGATAATGACAGCATCCTCCTTTGGTTCAGTTTCTTGATAAAATACAAGATCGTATTCTTCTAATTTAGATAGCGCAACAAGTGGTAAATTGGATGAGAAGAATTCTATTAAATTAGATTCTTTTTTTAATCTATTAACGAACGAAGTATTCGTTCCTAAAAATAATGCCTTGTATGTCATTTTAGTATGATTTAATGATAAACAATAGTTTTAAAACAAAGAAAGCTATATGTAACACGCATTTTGTTTAAGTAAAAAACTTCAACAATAAAAATTTAAATTGAACCCATCCACATTTGGATTAATATCAATCAAATAATTACAAATTTAAAGCAAAACTTTAAATTCAACAATGTTAATGTGAATTATTTACTTTTCAGGATATTTTCAATTCTTACGAGTAACTCTGCCGGATTATAAGGTTTTTCGAGATAATCGCTAGCACCCAATTTTATAAGCTTAATTTTTTCATCGCTTTTATCAATGCTCGAAAGAATAATAACTGGAATATCTTTGAAAAGTCCACTACTTTTAAGTTGTTCCAGAAAATCCTTACCTCCCAACACCGGCATCATCAAATCACTTACAATTAAATCAGGATTGTAACCATTTTGAAGAATTGATAGTGCATCAATTCCATTTTCAGCACTTTCCACTTCATATTGCGACTGAAGTATTGTTTTTGTCAACCTACGAAATTCGCTTTTGTCATCGACAATTAAAATCTTTTTTTTCATTTGAATTATTTTTATTAATGTTGTAATAGTAATTATCAAAAACTTTAGATATTTATTATGTTTTATTAATGTTCAAAAATAGATGTTTTTTTTGAAGTGAACACTATATATTTGAATAATTTTGTGGATTTTTTTTCATGTAAGCTATTTTAATAACTATCAAATGTCTATTCTGGATAAGTTTCAGTTGCGCCCATCGCATTTTCATTATTCATTCTCAAATTATAATATACTTTCAAAACTTCACAAAATTGTCAAATGTCAGATGTACAATAAGATTTGTACATCTGACATTATTAAAAAAATTGATTTAAATTTTCTACTATTCTTCTATTCTTGATTTATTTAGTAAAAATCAGGCTTGAATTTCTATAACCACTTAAGTTTAAATACCAATCCATGTAATTAAAACCATTACTTGATGTCCACTTGTTAAAATTATTGTAGGCTTTGGTAATATCTTCTTTTTCGGCAGGATAATCAAATTTTGCAGGGAAATTAATTGCCCAAGGAAGGTATTTGTCTGACATATAGTACTTACCTTTACTTATATCTGAATTATCATTTCCAGTACCCAACAATTTCAAATTTGCTAAACTTGTTGGTGCAGAGCCCGGAAGGTGTACTTCATTTTCTCTCACACCATTTATAAAGATAAATGGATTATAAGGTGCGGTTCCAATTTCATTATATGCAATAGGATTTTTAAACTCAATTTTGAGGTTGATTATACCCGGAGTTTGATAAGGTTCGCCATTTACAGTATTTACGTGTAGTCCACTTCCCGGGTGTGGAGTTACCGAGAATGCATTATCAAAAGCCATCACAACAGCCTTACTTTGATTTTTTTCTGTACCATTTGAATTTACATTTACAATATTTTCTGTGAATTTTTGGCCAGAAACAGAAATTACATTTTCAGGAGTAGTATTAAATTCGATTCCAAAACCATTTTTGTAAGAGGCTCCAATAGCTCTTACAGTAAATTGTGCCTCGATTGCAGTGGTTTTATTTTGAGAATTTGTTATTTGATTGTAATTATAATCTATCACAAGGTCATTAAAATCGTAGTCTCCTTTGTATGGCCACAAATCTTCGAAAGCCAGGGTTCCAACTTGATTCTTTGATGGATAATAATTGTTATATGCTTTCTTAGGGTCATTAGGATAGTCGTCTGAACCATCTGAAACACCATCATCATCAGCATCTCTTGGGGAATCTATTGATTGATAAATTGCATTCTTAACTGCTGAGTATGGAGTTACAGTTGTATAAAATACTGCATCGTTAAAATCATCATCCGATCCTTGTTCGCGGTTTAAATCTTCAAAACCCAATAAAAAACGTTCATTTTGTACATCTTTAAGCATAACATTATGCTTCCTGTTACTTTCAATCAATTCAGGATTAAAACGTTTATCTGAATAATAGTTATAGTAACCATTAGCTATCGTAGTAGTATTTCCACCACCATAACCATTCGATCTTAGAATCCACGATACTGTAGTTCCCGCCGGAAATATGTTTGTATAAGTATTTGATTGGGTATTTAAATAGAATAATTGAACCTTATTTCCTGATATCAATTGTCCTCCTGAACCATTAAACGATACATTTGGAAAAACAACAGTTGCATCTTTAATATCATTTTTGGTAGCTGGTGGCTGATTGGTAGGATGTGTATAATATGCCAATGTATTGAGAAAACCTGCGCCTTCATGTACAAAAGTTACCCATACTTCTGCATCTTTTATTAACACAACACTTCCATCATCTTCAGAAGTTAAATACTCTGGGTGAGAAACTGGAAGTTTAATACGCTCTGGTAAAGAAGCATTTACATCATCTAAGAATGCAGTAGAAATTAAATCGTTTGTTTGTTCCAAATAATCTGGTTTTCCTTGGCTATTCCAGGTTCCTAATACATAGAAGTTACTAACTTTTTTGGGTGTTGGAATTACCAAATTATTATTATTTATATCTGATTTCACTTTTACTGATTGTGAAACATTTCCACCAATCTGAACATTGATTTCAGAACTATTCAGTTTTACAGTCATTAATGAAGGTAAACCAATTTGATTCACCAAAATACTTAAACTGTCAACTGTTGTTGCAGGCGCAATTTGACACGAAAGAATACCACCTTCATTTGTATTTCCCTTATAAATAAGGAAATTTTCATGGTCAGCCCTTAAAGTTCCATCAGCATTTAATGGATTTTGAGTGTACAGTTTTATTTGTACATTGCTAAATGGTAAATTTTCATTATTTAAGGTCATAATTGAAACCTTATACTCCTTAATTGTTTTATAATCAAAACCCAAAGTTGTTGGGTCAGTAATTATATCATCGTTGTTTGAATTTAAACAAGAACTTAAAGTTAATACAGCGATAAGAATGGTTGCGATTTTAAATTGAAAAGTTTTCATGATGATTTTTTTTAAA
>JBMOHG010000027.1:0-16952 GCA_049317965.1 Paludibacter sp. | reverse complement strand
CTTCAGGAGTTATTCCTACCGGTGATACATTGCATGTTTTTGTTTGTCATTTCCCATCACGATTGGGCGGTGAGTTAGAATCGGAAGAGCGACGAATTTTTGTTGCTTCGGTTATTCGTTCAAAAGTGGATAGCCTTTTTGCAGCCAAAACGAATCCGAATATAGTAATCATGGGTGATTTTAATGACTATCCTACCAATAAAAGCATGTTAGAAGTTTTAAAAGCAATACCACTAAATGATTCAATTTCGAGTCAGGAATTATACAATTTGATGTATCAATTACATACCGAAGGCAAAGGTTCAAACAAACACAATGGCGAATGGGGAGCGTTGGATCAAATGATAATTTCTGGTAATCTGTTGAATTCCAAACAGAAGTTTTATACAAAACCAAGTGATGCACATTTTTTTGATGCTGCTTTTCTTCTCGAAGATGATAAAACCTTTCTGGGTAAACAACCTTTCAGGACTTATGTTGGAATGAAATATCAGGAAGGTTTTTCCGATCATTTACCTGTGTTTGCCGATTTTTGGTATTGATAATTCTTACAAACGACTATAGTTTTATTTCCACATACTTGATTCGTTGCCTGCGCCATGTATAAACGGCATGAATGCGCCCATCCTTACTTTGAATAATGCTGGGGTAGGAGTATTGCGAAACGGGTGAATCTTCGAGCGTCATTACCATTTTCCAGTTTATTCCATCGTTCGAAACAGCAATGTTGAGCGGTGTTCGCGGGCCTTTCTTTTCGCCGGGAGCAGTTGCAACTGCATTGTAGATAAGCAATTGTCGTCCATCCTGTAGCGTAACGGCATCAGTTCCCGAGTTATTATTAGGCAGATTAGTAAGCGTAAGTGGCAACCATGTTTCTCCTTTGTCCGAACTCCATGAAGTTGCAATTTTACCATTTCTTGTTCGACAAAGAATTTGCAACCGCCCATCTTTGTGTTTCAGAATGCTTGGCTGGATAGCTTGTATTGTATTTGCTGTTGAATTTTCACCACTTTCAATATCCGTACTGTTTGCCTTTGGTTTTCCCTGAAACTCACTCAAAATAGCTTCGGAAGCACCAATCGGCCCTACGATATGCGTTCGACGACCACCGTCTTCGGCAATTTCGAAATGAACTTTCCAACCACCACTTTCGGTACTCGATGGTGCAATAGATTTTCCGTCTACATCTACAATTTTGTTTTTTATTGGTCCCAGATATCCTTCAGGGAGTTGATAGGCTTTGCTCCACGTACGGCCGCCGTCATCACTTTTTTTCAGATATCCTGTCCAGTCCGATACTTTATTGCCAATTTTATAAAACAAGTACAACGGTCCGTTTTTCATTTGATAAAGAACAGGGTTATAACAGGCTTTACGCAGTGTAGGACTCAAAATGCCATCGGCAGCTAATGTAGGTTTTGTCCATGTATTGCTACCATTATCCTTGCGACACGTGTAAATACACACGTCCGGGCTTCCTTCACGCGTACCACCAAAAAATGCGGAGACTAAATCATTGTTGGTAGTTTCAACTATTGTGGCTGCATGACATTGTGGAAAATCGGCTTTTTCGTACAGAAATTCATTGGTAATAATGCCTTTTTCTTGAGGAATGTCCACATTAAAAGTATAATATCCAGAACCAATCTGTTCTGCTTTTCCGTTTGGCAAATGAATTTCGGCTGTGCTATTGGGGGGGATGGTGACTTCCCAATTGAGTTTCATCAATGTTTTTTTCCACTTGCTCACTACTTTACCGTAAGGTGTGATGTAGGAAGCATCCACAGTTTCCAAATCGGGAATATCAAAGTTTGGCTTGAAAATAATATGTTTGAAAGCCACCTTTTCCGAGCTGGATTTTATTCCACCCAGATTCTCGTAACACCATGGCAACAAGTCGCCCAAAAGCATTACGTGGTTACCTGAGTTCATTTTTGGACTGGCTGTATTGCCGTTCCACAATTCCCAGATAGTAGTTGCACCGTTGGCAGCCATATAACCCCACGATGGATATTTGTCATTCGAAGCCAGCGCAAAAGCCACATCAGCGCGTCCCATTTTGCTAAGTTCGCGCAATAACCATTGAGTTCCAATCATGCCGGTGGTAATTTGTGGAGTATTATTAGCAACCACAGTTTTGATAATTTGCTTGCAAACCGTGTCAATATTTTGTTTTGGAATCATGCCAAAGGCCAAAGCTAACAAATTGGAAGTAGCTGTATTATTTCCATAAAAAAGCGAGTCGGTACGGAAGAATTTCTCATTGAAACCGTCTTTAATTTTTTCGGCTAATTTCGAGTAATTTTTTACATCGCACTTCAAGCCCTGCATTTCGGCAAATCGGATCATCAATTGCAACATTTTGTAATAATATGCAGTTGCAATCAATGCACCATCAGTTTTACGTTTGGGATCCTGACTGTGAATCATTTTCAAATCTTCGGGCGGAACACACCAGTCGCCGTATTCATCCTGAGTGACGATATATTTACTGGTCATATATTTTTTTTGGATATGTTCTACCCATTTTTTTGCAGCGGCGTAGTTGTCGGCAATTGGTTTCATGTTACCAAACTGCGTGTAAGTCATGTCCGAAAGCATTAAAAAAGTTGATGGCCAAGTAACGTTGTCGGAATAATAATTCAGATAAGCCGGAGCCACATCCGGTATGCAACCATCATGGCGTTGGGCATCGCGGATATCGTCGCCCCATTTGGCGTACATAGCGTTATTTTCGAACAAGAAACTCTCGCCCCAGCAGCCCATAGATCTGTCGCCCAACCACGGTTGACGTTCATCGCGCTGTGGACAATCCACGGGCATCCCTTTGTAATTGCTCCGAATGCCCCACCATGCATTTTTCAAAACCTGATTCAAAACATCGTTTGAGGTTGTCAAAGTTCCCAGATTTTCCATCTCGTCATTTATCACTTCGCCAGTAAAATCAGTAAGGTTCGGTGTATATCTCAATCCGCTTATCTCAACAAACCGGAAGCCATGATACACGAATCGTGGAGCCCATTCTTCACCGATGGTATCACCTTTTAAAATATAAACATCTGTGGAACGCGCACTTCGAAGATTTTCGGTGTAAAGTTCACCATTCTTTTGAAGTGTTTCGGCAAATCGAAGTTGAATGCTGTCACCTACATTTCCTTTAACATGAATACGTAACCAACCTGCCAAATTTTGCCCCATGTCAAGGATAAATTTATTCCCCAACTGTTTTATCGTAACCGGTGTGATCTTATCAACCACTTTCATTCCGGGCATCATTTGAGCACGTAGTTGACCATCAGGCGAAGCTACACGTTCGGCTGTTTCCCATTTTGTGTCGTCGAAACCAGTCTGGCACCAACCTGTAAGTTCTTTTCGGGCATCATATTCTTCGCCATTATATTCGTTATTGCTTCTAATTGGACCATCGGCAGTTTGTTTCCACGAAGTGTCACTACCGATATTTTCTGTACTTCCATCATTGTAGTCGATTTTTAAAACCATTCGTAATTTTGGATAGCCAAAGTTGGGTATCTTATAAAGCTTATATTTCTGACGCATGGCGTAAAACCGACCATTTCCAAGTATAACGCCCACCGCATTTTTTCCCTGTTTTACAAATGAAGTTACATCATACGAATTGTACAAAACCGTTTTACGATAATCTGTAGGAGCGGGAGCGAGTACTTTGTCACCGATACGTTTGCCATTAAGGAATAATTCGTATAGTCCCAAACCTGAAATATGAACTGTAGCCCTTTTTACAGTTTTATTTGACGAAAATTCTTTACGCATATAACGTGCAGAAAGTCGACTATTATAAGTCTCACTATCCCAAGGCATCGCTTTGTCGAGTCCTATCCATTGTGCTTTCCAATCGTTTTCGCTTAACAATCCCATGCTCCAATTTGCCACGTTGCTCCATTCGGTTTCACCTTTATTGGTCCAGACTTTTACTTTCCAGCAATAAGCGGAATTTGATTCTAATGCTTTCCCCATAAATGGAATCCACAGCGAAGATTCGGACAAAATTTTACCGCTATTCCAAATATCTCCGTTATCATTTTTCAAATTTTCGTCCGACGAAGCGACCAGAATCTGATACCCTTTTTGCATCACGTTTTGCTCGTTTGAGGCTTCTAATTTCCAACTGAAACGTGGTTTTTCAACATCAATACCCAGCGGATTTGTCATTCCTTCAGTTTTCAA
Source organism: Paludibacter sp. (assembly GCA_049317965.1). Taxonomy (GTDB): domain Bacteria; phylum Bacteroidota; class Bacteroidia; order Bacteroidales; family Paludibacteraceae; genus Paludibacter. The sequence goes on along the minus strand of JBMOHG010000027.1, from coordinate 12,746 downwards.
CGATGTAACAGAGATCGTTGCGAACAAAGAAGTACAAAAGAAATGAAAAAACAGAGCCCCACTTAACTTCCTCATAAGAGAGGAACTTGAAGTTATTTTTGTTCTATATATTATTTTGAATATCATATTTTTATTAAGAGAAAATTATCTATTATACAAATTACTTAAGTCTCCTTTTTGGGGATTTATAGTGCTTTTAACTTTATCCAGAGCAATCAACACACGGTCGTTACCCGAATTATATGCCACATCCAAAGTAAAATTAGTTACTTTTGAACCTTCAAATTCACCAATAAATTGTAATTCACCATTTTTCGGATTGAACCACCAACAGTTTTTCTTTTCTCCCCTAATTTTCGAAAGATCAATCAGCATAGGTCTTCCGGTGTAATTATAAACCAGTAAATAATCGTTTCCACGTGTAGCAATGGCACGGTCGTAGCGTTCTCCGTTTTGTCCGCCGATAATGCTTTGATCGGGAACACGCTCGAAGTAAGGAAATGCCAACATCAACATTTTTAAGTGTTTCATTTGGCTATAACCCTCATCTTTCATGCAATCGTACCAATATCGGGTAGGGAAAAATGAACCATTTACACCCGGTTTGTAAAACTGCATGATGGAATTATGTCCGTAAGTGTGACCAAACGAACCTGCAAAAACTGACCAATATGCATATCGCCGCACGTCATTTGCAGTCCAGCGCACTTCAAATTCTTCGTGCAAGCCTTGTGGAATGTCTTCGTACGAAGGTTCTCCATCAATAACGGGTTTGAGCGGTGTTAATGAAAGACTTTTCTCTGCGTAACGCCAGCTATCTTCTTCAGTATTTTCGGCAATTGTATAATCACCGTCACCTTTTCGTTGACCATATCGGCGGTGTCCGCTTTGGAACATATTAAAATCGAGCCACGGAGCACTATTGAACCATGTTGACGAACAGGTGCGCCCACGTGGATGGTAAGTCATTAAGTGATTTCTATCAACCAACTTAATACTTGTTGCCAACGCTTCCCAAACTTCCGTTTTGATATCGCCACGAATATCGCCGCCAATAAACCATATAATATTGGGCGAGTTTTTGTAACGTTCAGCAAGGAATTTTCCGTAAATCTGAGCATCAATTACCGATAAATGTCCTGCGCTTACTAAACTACCCCAAATGCAGGTCATGCCAATATAAATTCCTTTCTTTTCGGCCATTTTGATAATATAATCCAAATGATCCCAATATCCATAAACACCTTTTTTGTTGATGTCCTTAAAATTGAAACCATCAGGCATAGAGGATTGACCATAGAAATTTATCGATGGAACACGATCAATAACCTGAATCTGAATCACATTATAACCACTTTTGCTACATTCATTTAAGTAAAATTCAGCTTCATCGCGGTTCAACCGTTCCGGTAATAACCATCCGGTATCGCCCAGCCAAAAGAAAGGTTCACCATTCTCATGTTGTAAATAACGATGATTTTCGCTTACCACTAGTTTGCCGTTTTCCCAAGGGAGTTTGGTTGATTTTATTTGTGCAGAGGCAATAATCGCCACGAGCAAGAATGTAATAAATATTAGTTTCTTCATAAATATATGACCTCACCCCCAACCCCTCTCCTTGAGGAGAGGGGAGCTGTGATGAGTGTTTTTTAGTGATAATATTTTTTGTACTTTCCCCTCTCTTCAGAGGCTGTGTAAAAACTATAATTGTAAATGATAATACTTTCAAATTGAAACATGAAGTTGAAATAAGGTAATAAGGTTAAGACACTTTTGCTTCTTTTTCTACTAAGGTTTAAAACAAAAATAAGGTCTAATTCTTCAAAAACCTTATTTTTAAGGCATTAAACCTTAGTAGAAAACCTATGAACCACAAACCCCAACCTTATTACCTTATTAAAAAAAGGGTTCAACTATCAATTCGTAAGTAACAAACTCAATAAATTCTGTTTATACACAACCTCCTCAAGGAGTGGGGTCAAGAGTGAGGTGTATCACATATTCTTTCCCTTTTTCTGTTTTCAAATCGTAAAGATACGTTTTTATTAAATCAACTGAATTGAGTTTTGCATCTGGATTAATAAGAGGCTTTTGAGTTTCAGCTAATGCGAACAAGGCATTCGGATTTTCGCCAATTGCAATTGTGAGCCCATTACCCGACAATGGAGTTTGTGAACGCAAGCGGCACACGCCACCGTTACGTGAACGAATTATCACTTTTTCTACTTTTCCATTTTTCCATTTAATATCCATTTCGAAGCCTCCACGAGCCACCAAACCTTTTATCTCACCGTTTTTCCAAACTGTAGGCAAAGCCGGAAGGAGGTAAATAAATCCATCGTAACTTTGCATAAGCATTTCGGCAATTCCTGCTGTGCAACCGAAGTTTCCATCAATTTGAAAAGGTGGATGTGCGTCGAAAAGGTTCGGATAAGTTCCTCCGTGTTTCGGTTCGTTACGAACTAATGATAGCTGGTCGGTAATGAGTTTGTAGGCATGATCTCCATCAAGAAGTCGTGCCCAAAAACATACTTTCCACGCCATGCTCCAACCTGTGGATGGGTCACCACGATGAATAAGCGAAGTACGGGCTGCATCAAATAGTTCGGGTGTGCGGTAAGGAGAAATCTGGTTTCCCGGATATAACCCCCACAAATGAGAGATATGCCGATGTGTATCATCAGGATTGTCCCAGTCGTTCATCCATTCTTGCAATTGACCCCAACGACCAATTTGAAACGGAGCCATTTCTGTCATTCGACCTTGCAAGTGATTTGCAAAATCTACATCGGTATTCAGCAACTTTGAACTTTGAATAATGATATTCCAAAGGTTTGAAATCAATTCGTTGTCCATTGTCACACCACCTGCAGTAGTTGCTTGACCGTTGCTTCCGGCATGTGTGTTTTCGGGTGAACTGCCGGGGCAAAGTACTAACCAGTTATTTTTAGGTTCTTTTACCATCACATTGTCAAGAAACAGCGCAGCATTTTTCATTATTGGATACACAGATTTCAAGAATTCTATGTCGCCAGTGTACAAATAATGCTCCCACAAATGATGACTCAACCATGCACCACCTGTCAGCCACATACCCGATGGTGCTTTATCCACCGCACCGGTTATTCGCCAAATATCTGTGTTATGATGCAATACCCAACCGTCAACACCATACATAATTTTAGCAGTGCTTGAGCCCGTTTCGCTCACCTCTTTTATGAGACGGAACAGTGGTTCGTTCAGTTCAGTCAAATTAGTGACTTCTGCCGGCCAGTAATTCATTTCTAAATTGATGTTGGTAGTATATTTGCTGTCCCACGATGGTAGCAACTTATCATTCCAAATTCCTTGTAAATTTGCCGGTTGACCACCCGGTTGCGAAGAACAAATGAGCAAATAGCGTCCAAATTTAAAGTAAGTAGCAACTAAATGGGCGTCGTTAGTTTTTGCGAAATTTTCAATTCGTTTGTCAGTGGTTTCGGCAGATTTATTATCTCCTAAATCCAATGAAGATTTATCCATAAACGTTTTGAAATAAGCAATGTGTGCTTGTTTTGTTTCCGAGTATGAATGTTCAAGTGCTTTGTTCAGATAATTTTTAGCACGTTCCTGAGCATTGCCCGTTATGTCATTATAATTATTGAAATTGGTGGCTATAGATACATACAAAACTACTTCGTTGGCATTTTCAACTGAGATTACGCCGTCATTACATGTTAATGTTCCACCTTGCGTTTTGGCGGTCAATCGGCCTTGAAATTTCACTTTGCCTTTTAGGCCTTCGTGTGTTGACGAAACGCCATCAAGCGTCACACAATTACCCTCCGAAGCAATCATCACATCGGGATGAGGCGATGTCAAAACAGCATTGAAGGTGATTTTTTTCTTTTGGGAAGCAGTCAGACGGATAAGTACTACCTGATCTGTAAACGAAGTAAACGTCTCGCGTTTATAAGTAATGCCATCCACTTTGTAACTTACCGAAGTGCAAGCAGAGTCAAGATTCAAATCGCGGTAATAATCAGTATATCTTGTGTGTCCGGGAAATGAGATGCGTAAATCACCAAAAGTTTGGTATGGCATTCCCGAGTTCGTTTTTGCCATAATCTTTTCGGTGGCAAGGGTTTGCGCTTCGAGGTATTTTTCTGCAAAAACCAATTCACGTACTTTTGGAATGTTGACCAATGCATCAGGATTGGCATTGTTGTTTGGTTGCCCCGCCCAAATCGTTGCTTCGTTCAACTGAATTTGCTCCATTGCCGGATTACCGAAAACCATTGCGCCCAATCGTCCGTTACCCAATGGTAAGGCTTCAGTCCAAACTTGAGCCGGTTTGTCGTACCAGAGTTTGTAGGCATTGGATTGTGCAAATAATGAGGAAATACCGTAAATAAGCGAAAAGATAAATAAGCAGATTCTCTTGATTTGATTTGTCATTTTTGATATATTATTTACTTTCCAAAAGTAATATAAATGACGTAAATAAATGCGATTTGTACCCACAAATATTGAGGAAGTCATTTTTTAGAAATTTACACTACTCAACAAATTGAATTAAACATCAAGCTGTTCCAGCACTTTTTCCAACTCTTCGTCTAATTCATGTAGTTGTTTTTTGCAAAATTCCATTAAAACTGCTGCTCGTTTCACTGCCATTGAATTTGAAGATTTTTAATTATATTTGCAACTCGGATTTGAAATTCATAAAAATACGGACGATGCAAATTATTCAACGTGCTATTTTCTACCTTTTTTGCTTCTGCTTGATGGCTTGTTCGTTTACACCCAACGAGCTTAAAGTGGCTGAACAAATTATTGAAGATCATCCCGATTCGGCTTTGAATATATTAAATAATTTGCCCTCATATAAATACAAATCAGGTTCGAATCGTGCGCTGTATGGTTTATTGATGATACAAACGCTCGACAAAAAGAAACTTCCACTTAAACCCGAAACGCTGCTCAATTTCTCTATTGCCTGGTACGAGGAACATCCCGAAGGTGAACGCCTTGCCACCTGTTATTTATACAAGGGTCGCACATATAAATACTGTTCACAGTACGTAAAGGCCATGACTTTTTATTTAAAAGCCTTGGATAAAGCTCAAGATTCTAAAAACTATATCTTATTAGGGCGTATTAATTTAGACATGGGAGATATTTATAATTTGCAAAGAGATTTTTCAGATGCCCGTCATAAATATAAATTATCATACACATACTTCAAAAATGCCCAACTACAAAACTTGGCATTTTATTCCTATTTAAATATTGGAAGAACCTATCACGAAGCCAAAGACTATACAAGTGCACAAATCATTTATCAGAAGACCCTTTTTCAGGCCAAAGACTCCATGCAACAAGGTGCTTTGTTTCAGGAAATGGGACAAAACTTTTATGATTCCGAAAAGTATGATTCTGCATTAGTTTATTTTAAAAAAGTGATTAATTATCCTTATATCGGTAATAATCGATCCATTCAATATTATTCGTATGCCGATATTTTGTTCGATGTTAACGAAATTGACTCTGCTTATTATTATGCTCAAAAAGCTTTTATGTTCCAACCGGAAATTAGAACGCAACGAGAATGTTATCGTATTTTGGTTAATTGCGAGTCATTGAAAGGAAATCTGAAGGCATTAAATAAATATATGGCAAAGTATCAGGATTGTACTGACTCAATTCGGATAATAGATTCGCAAACCAAAGGTTCAGTATTAGAAACGATGCATAAAACAACAAATGAAGCAGTTAAAACCAAAAGTAAATTGTGGTTTTTATTTGTAGTTTTGATATTGGTTATCTTTTCAGCCATATCCATTTACATCGTAAAGCATCGTCGGAATAAAAAAGAAGAACTACTAGTCGAACTAAAGCATACGCAACAAAAAGCCCAAATACGAAAAGATGTAATATTGAAAAAACGGGATGCTTTGCTCGTTAAGATAAAAGAGAGAAAGGCTGAACAGTCGGCAGAATGGAAAAAAGAGGTGCTGGAAAATCGCCAAAAAATGGATCGGAAAATATATGAAGAATTACTCCATCTGAATGATGTGAATTTTTTTTACAAAGAGATGGATACCATTCTCAATAACCTGGTCACTAAACTTAAATCCCGATATCCCGCATTGACAGTGAAAGAAATACAGTGGTGTTGTTTCCATCTGTTGAGTATTCCTACACAAGATATGCTCTTGTTGTTCGATTATAAAGTGGATAGTTTAAAAAAAATGAAACAAAGATTGATAAACAAGGTGAATCTTTCGAGTGTCAATCAACTCAACGATTTCTTAAACACCATACTCTCCGAATAATATTAGCACAACTCCTTTACCAAAATAAAATATTAACCACAAAAGAGCACAAAGAACACAAAAGGAAGAAAAATTGATATGTCATAATTCAAGAATAATTATTTCATTGACTGGAATTATAACTTTTATGTTCTTTTGTGGTTCAACAATAATTAAAAATCTTAAGTGAGTACTAATTTGGTAAAGTCGTATTTATCAAAGTGACAAATTAGAAAACGAACATAGCATTCATTATTTTTGAATGTTTTGTTCGTTTTTTTACTACACACAATCGCCGATTGACTTCTTTTCGCTACAAAAAAAATCATTTTTATTGATACTAAAAACTTCCATGTTTTGATTTTTAGTTCATAAAGGTTTCTTAAATATCAGTGTTTACTACCTCGTTTTTCTCTACCGAAAAACTGCGTCCACCAAATAACTCTAAATAACGGCCTAAAGTGTTGATATACAATATCGACAAAAATTGTTGCGTCCACCTGATTTGTGTCCAAAAATTTGGCAATTACTGATTTCTACGCTTACCTTAGCACCACGATCGATCGGTATTTTTTTTAAAACAATTACTTAACAACAAAAATTTTGCTTTATGATTGAAATTGAATCAAAAATGGTTCATGGACATTTAAGATATCAAATTGAATTTTGTAGAGCAAAATTGAATAACAAAATTGTATATGAAAGTATCGAAATTAATGTTTTCAAAAATCTGCATAATAGCAGGTTTTATTCTTATTGCTCAGTTTAGTATTGCAACCGAAATTACAATTCGGAAGGATGATGTGCCATCACCACCACCAATCCAACCAAATGGTATGACAATGCTAATTCCAGTTTCGGCTACAATAGATGCCACTGAGCTGGCTGTTTATTTCGAAGAATCGGTAGGAGATGCCACCATTACGGTGTACGATGATTCAAGTAATGTGATTTATCAGGAAGTAGTTGATACCGATGCTTCGTTAGAGGTATTTATTTCTTCTTCTACATGGCTCAGTGGTGATTATACCTTAACTATTACGTATGGAACTACCAACTTGATAGGTGATTTCCAGATAGAGTAGCTTTAAATCTCAGAAATGTTAGTAAAGCGGTACAGTCAAGTTAGTAAATAGTGAATTAAAATCAAATGGTTAGGTATTGACTGTACCGCTTAAATATCAAAAAAACTACGCTTTTAAATAAGTATTTCCTATGGAAAAACTTTTTAATTCAATTTAAAAACAATTTTAAAATTACTATTATGAAAACAAAAATCTTTATTACAGCACTTTGCCTATTGGCAAGTTTATTATTAAATGCACAATTAAAAGTTTCCAGTGTAGGAAATGTAGGCAATGTGGGCATTCAGGTAGGAACTAGTACACCATTATCATCATTGGCTATAGGCGACGTGGGTTTTAGTGAATGGAGAGCTTATATTACCGGGCCAAAAATTGCCTTAAAAGTGCAAAAAATAGGTGGCAGTCCATCAGCAGGAGCAACTTTTTGTGGTATAGATGCTTCTACCGACTTGATTTCTGCTGGTCCCACATTTAATTATGCTGTTAAAGGGGTGAGCAGTTCAACTGCAACTGTAGCTAATGCAAGATCTTTTGGCGTATTTGGTTCAGCAGGTTATGGCGAAAGCGGTTATAATTATGGTGTATATGGTAATTTTAATTACACTGCACCAGGTAATGGAGCAGGCATTTTAGGCATATTATCAACTTCAAACGTTTCCGATGTTTATGTTCCGGGTATTTATGCCGGATATTTTGTGGGAGCAGTTAAATGTACGAGTTCAATGACCGCAACAGGATATTTTACAAGCTCAGACAAGAGATTTAAGAAAAACATAGTTTCGCTGGATGTAACCAAATCAATAAATGGAATTTTGGCTTTGAATCCGGTAGAATATAATTTGGAACAACGATATATAAAAGCCCATAGAGATACAAACGAAATTCAACTGCCAATGTATGACGAAAAATCGCAACTTTTTCAGAAGAAACATTATGGATTAATAGCTCAGGAACTTCAAAAAACTTATCCCGATTTAGTGTACGAAGATACGGATGGTTACTTATCTGTAAATTACACCGGATTAATTCCTGTGTTAATCCAATCGATAAAAGAATTAAATGCCGAAATTGAAATCTTGAAACCAAAAACCGGAAACGGACCATCTAAAGTAGGAGCAAGCCCAACAACAGGAATTGTAGAAACTGATGCACTCACCTATCCTGTTTTGGAACAAAACACTCCTAACCCATTTAATACCGAAACCACAATTGGATTCTATTTACCAACAACCATAAACGTAGCCAGTATCTATATCTACGATATGAATGGCGGTCAGCTAAAAAACATTATAATAAACGAAAGAAACAAAGGAAATATTACAATAAAAGGTTCAGAGTTCAGTGCAGGTATGTATCTTTACGCTTTGATAGCCGATGGTAAAGTCATCGACACAAAACGAATGATATTAACTAAATAATTTCAATCTAATGAAAACTAAATTATTATTTCTTTATATTTTTCTTTTTTCATTATGGTCATTTGGACAAGGAACTTATAAATCATTTATCCATACAGGGATAACCAAATGGTTATATGATTCACCTCAGGACGGATGTTTGAAGGACGAAATTGATGCTTACGAAGACACCATAATTAATCAATTAACGTATAAGAAATTATGGAGTACTTACTTTAGACCAAGCCCACCTTATGTCAATGTCAATCAACAATGGAGAGACTATAACACGTTTACGAGTATGAGAAACGCATTTATCCGACAAAGTAATGATTCCTCAAAACTTTACCTTTTTGATGGCACTAATAATGTTGAACATCTTATTGTTGATATGAACTTGAAAGTTGGAGATGAATTTGTATTCCCTTTTGGAAGCGATACTGTTGCAAGTATTTTATATAAAGATGGGTTAAAGAATATTCTGTTTAAAAGAATGAATGCAACTTGGGAAAAATTAACATTTATTGAAAGTGTGGGGCAAAATTTTCACCTTTTGTCAGCAATGAAAAACTTTGCATTTCCACCTAACGTTCTAATCTGTTACTCAAATATTTCATACTTTTATAATACTTTTAGTATCTGTGGATGTGTTGAAAACAAGATAGAAGTTGTAAATACCGATCAATACAAAATAAAAAGACTATCCGAATTGATTGAAATAAGTTTCGATGAACCGGCTCAACGAACTTATGAACTGTATGACATTTATGGTAAAGGAGTTCAAAAATCGGAAATTATTAATCAGCAATCAATTCAAATTCCAATTTCAGGTTTTATTAGTGGAATCTATTTATTGCGGATTTATAATCTCGGCAATAAAGAATATAAGTCTTTGAAAATAATTATTTAAAACAATCAGAAGATGAAAAAAACAATAAGTATTATAGGCCTTTTTTTGAGTTTTTATGCTTCATCGCAAAATCAAACACTTGTAATAAAAGCTATTGATGCAAAAGGACAGACTGATTCTATTATTATAGGTTATCGTGCAAATGCAACAGTTGGCATAGATCAGAATCTTGCTGAAGTAGATTATTTCGGAAAACCTTATTCTGAAATTGATATTCGTTCAATTCAACGAAATGAAGTATTACAAGCTCCATTTTGGTTAAAATGTGATAGCTATAACTATATCCTTCCTTTTGAACAGAATATCGATTTAAAAGTAGATTATAGAGAACATTTGATTTGTGGCAATCATTTTATTATTCAAGTGCATGCTTTAAATTACCCCGTAACTTTTAAAATAGGAAATTTTGTGTTTGATCAAAATCAAGTTATTCCTTTTAATAGTTATTTGAGTAATGGAGATTGTGGAAGTCTTAAGTCAGTGTCAGGAGACTTTATTTCAAACTTCTCATCAATCGTTTTTAATAATTCAACTGAAAATCAATTAATCGGACTTCATCCACAACTTATTATTTGTTATGATGGTATAAAAGAAATCAATTCAAATACACAATTAACCGTTTACCCCAATCCTGCAAAAAATATTCTAACGATAAAATCATCAATACCAGATATAAAAATAATATCTATTTATAATTGTCTGGGAAATGAAATCGACAAGATTAATATTCACGAAGGTGAAAATAAGCTTGATATTTCTACTTACACCCAAGGAATCTACCTAATAAGGGTTGATTCAGAAGTTATTAAATTTTCAAAACAATAAATATTATGAAAAAAAGAAACATAAATATATTTTTTCTGCTGCTAATAGCTTTTATTGCTAATGGACAGTTGAAACATCCAAGTTACTTTGAGGATTATCAAGTACCATCAACTTACCAACAAGTGCAAATGAATAGTAATTCAACAAGTCTAACATCTCTTTTTTCTCCAAATGGACAAGTATTTACACCAAAAGGAGATATGAAGGTATTAATAATTTGTGCAAGTATTGGTGAACCTTTTGATAGTTATCCATTGAATGGTTGGGCTGTTGGATCAAATACTTTACCCGATTGGGTTACATCAAACCAAACATTTTACACGGATAATGATCAATTCAATAGCCCTGCAACAGAAAATGATAAAAATAATATTTCTCGTTTTTATTATGAAATGTCAAAAGGAGTATTTCGCTTAACAGCAGATGTATATCCTACACGAGTAAATGTCAGTTCAGTAGGCGTATCTGGTAATCCATATTGGCCAGAAATGAATAGAAAAGTAATAGAAAAAATGAAAAATGATAATCCAACTTTTGATTGGAGCAAATACGACAAAAGAATTAATAATCCAAATTTTGCATTTGACAACAGTATTACTACGCCAGATAACATACCAGATTATATAGTTATTACATATCGTTACGCAAATGCCAATAGTGATGGACTATGGAAAACAAACCCTCCTACAATAACATCAGGAGGTGGATATGCTGCAATAGATGGTTTAACTGGTTTAAATTACAATGGCTATACTTTTAATTCTTCCAGTGGATACACTCATAGTTTAGGAACAACTAGTATGTATACCCTATTTATTCATGAAGTTTCGCATAGTCTTTTTAATGCTCCACATTATGCAGATAATAATGGTACGGTTGGGAAGTATTTTTATAATGAGGTAAGTCCTTGGGGATTTATGAACTTACTAGCATTTAATTGTGCCAATGGGTGGGAAAGATGGTATTTGGGCTGGATTGGATTGACTGCTAATGGTGTTAATTCTGACATAAAAAGTATGACTGATTTACCGCCAAATGGTGAATTTACTTTGCGCGATTTTGTTACTACTGGTGATGTAGTAAGACTAAAAATACCAAATGGAACTGGTAAAAATCAATATATTTGGCTAGAAAATCATACAGGAATATCGATTTATGATAATAGTTCGTGGAGTAGTAATAATGGATGTGTTGATAATGCTTATCCTTCATCGGCAAGAGGGTTGGTAGCTTACAATGAATCAATTAGTGATGATAAAGAAAATCCATATAATTTTTCATTTACAAATGGTATTAAACCATTTCATTCCAAAGGGAATCATGATTATACGTTTGCAACTCAAAACACAACACCTAGCTGTTTGTTGTGGGGAAGTCTAATTTATAACATGATAGAAGGTGATGCAAATCCATTGTCAGGTCAGAATCGAGGTTCAGGCATTCGATTGGATTATAATAATGATGGTATAATACCAGTTAATGAGGATAATAATGGAGTACCAAATTATTTAAGAGAGTATTATTGTGTAACAATGCGTAATGGAATTATAACTTATGATTTTTTTGGATCTGATATGAATTTTTCTGTAGGTCAAAAATTAGGAATAGCAACTAATCCCACTCTTATAAATAGATCTACATATAATACAATATCACAAAAGATGTCATCCTTTTATCTTAATGGTATTTCTATTTCAATACTTTCACAAGATGCCAATGGAAATATAAAAGTAAAAATTTCCTATAACGATGTAACTATCAATTCAAATATCCGTTGGACTGGAAATATTATTTTACCAAATATTACTAATAGCACTGAACCCGATTTGATTATTTCTGCCAATCAAACTCTAACAATTAATAAAAGTGGAACACCAAATCGACATGTAAAAAATACTTTTAATGAATTTGTTAATCCAACAGAGTTTACTTGTGCTCAAAATTCTTTATTTAAAATGCTATCATCCTCTAATACTATTGTTGAAAATCTTTCAACTTTTACACTTGAAACAGGTTCTACCCTTGAAATTAACGATGTAAGTGTGCTTACAATTCAAAATGGTTCAACTCTTCAGATAAAATCGGGTGCAAATCTAAATATACTTGGCAGTGGTAAAATTGTAGTTAAATCTGGTGGATATATCTGTGTAGAATCAGGTGCAACAATAAATTTACAAGATTGAGTCCACTCCGAAAAGTCTGAGCAGACATTTTGTTGATTAAAACTTTGTTT
>JBMOHG010000026.1:0-17302 GCA_049317965.1 Paludibacter sp. | reverse complement strand
AAAACGCGGAAAACAATTTAAACCGTTTTCAGCAACTTTTTCACCCCGAATATAGGTTGAAATAATCTCAAAATCAGTCAGATTATCTACAATTACAAAATCGGCATAATCACCTGATTGCAATAAGCCTAAATCTAATTTATAATGTTTGATGGGGTTATATGAGCAAACTCTCAGTACATCAATTGGATCAAAACCTTTTTTTAATGCCCTTTTAATCAATGCGTTTATATGTCCGTTTTTCATCAAATCATCGGGATGCTTATCATCGGAACAAAACATAATATCATCAATGTGATTTTCAAGTAACGGCAATAAGTCATCAAAATTTTTGGCAGCACTTCCTTCACGGATTAGCACTTTCATACCTAATTTCATTTTAGCTTCAGCTTCTTCAATTGTCATGCATTCATGATCAGTAGTAATTCCACCGGCAGCATAGGCTATTAAATCATCACCACTAAGCCCCGGAGAATGACCATCAATAGGTTTTCCAACTTTTTGTGCCGCCTGAAGTTTTAAATGAACTTGTTTGTTTTTATGAATTACTCCCGGATAGTTCATCATTTCTGCCAAAAAATAAATATCATCCCGTTGTAAAAGGGTTTCAACAGCTGTTGCATCTAATATCGCACCCGAAGTTTCGAAAACAGTTGACGGAACACAGGAAGGAGCACCAAAATAAAATTTCATTGGTGATTCTTTTGCATTATCAATCATATAGTTAATCCCTTCAATTCCGCAAACATTTGCAATTTCATGTGGATCGCATACACAAGCTATTGTTCCATGAATCAGACTATAACGTGCAAATTCGGAAGGTAACATCATCGAACTTTCAATATGAATATGTGCATCTATAAAACCCGGCACAATATATTGATTATCAACCGTATCCGATAACTCAATACTTTGTATTTTCTCGCCATTAAGATGTATAATTCCTTTATAGATTTTATGTGAAACCACATCTACAATGTGTCCTGAAATTGTGCTCATTATCTAATTTTTACATTTTATTTAGAACAAATGTAATGGAATAATCTGATATAACTTATAAAATACGAATAAAAATACGAAATTGAAATGTAAGGGTATAAAAAAGTCCAATCAAATTAACGATTGGACTTATGAATAAATGCTTGATATTTAATATATTTACAAGCTGTTATTTATATTTGCTGGCATAATAATTTTTGGAGTTTTATATAATGTTGGAGTTTCGCCAAAAGTATAAGTCAATGGTAGCAAATAATCAGCAGCCTTGTTAGGAACATTTACATGAATCACTAAATTAAGCGATGAAATAGAACTTTTTTGTAAGGATTTTAAATTGAATGATACTATACCACTTTTATAGTAAACTGCACTATCACCTTTTGCATTGTGTCTGAATTCCAGATGTGTTTTACCATCAGTATAAACTTTTGAAGTATCTGATACCAGATTGATATAATGTATTTTATTATATCCGGGATATACAAATTCAACATTCAAATAATCACTCCCTATCCACATATCATTTATTTGAACAGAATCATTTCCGATACTATCTTTTGTGGCTGGAGTAATTGGAAATATACCTTTTGTAAGAACTGTATATACATCATTCAGTCTTACATCATGGTCGTACATACTTCCAGTGATCATATTAGTAAGAATATTGTAATTGGCAATGATTCTTTGCCCATCCTTTGGAATGTAAAATGGTAAACTTGTTTCAGAAGTCCACATTAAATCATTGTTATCCAGTCGAAACAAGAACTTTGAACTTTGATTAGGATTCTCAACAGTTGCAATCGATAACTTATTGTTGTTAATTGAGTCATTATCATCATCGGGATTGCACGAAACAAAAATTGGAATCAATAATGATAATAATAAGAATTTTTTTAATGTTTTCATAATGAATTTTTTAAATTGGTGTGTAAAACTATAATGATTAAAAATCAAAAATAATGCCAATTTATTGATTTCAAAAACTTTAATAGATAATTTGATAAAATTTAATTATTCAAAACTTAAATATGGTTTTATTTTTGCAATATCTTCGGACGAAAAATTATCCAAGCCGTTTAAATCATTTATACTATGTAGTTTTCCACGTTTTCGACGCAATTCGTAAATATTTTTTGCCTGATAGAAATTTAAATAAGGATGGATATTTAATTTTTCAGCTGTAGCTGTATTTACAACTATTTTTTGAACCAAATTAAGATTTACCGTACAAAAAGGTTTAATTTTGTCATAATTATCAGGGCGCATTCCAAAAACCTCCATTAATTGTTCTACTGTTACAAATCCTCCGGTTTCACGCCTGAAACGCACAATTCCTTTAGCATAACCACGCCCAATTCCACGAACCTGCATTAGTAATGTTGTGTCTGCTGAGTTCAAATCAACAATTATATCTTGCTTAATTTGCTTTGTTTTAATAACCACAGTATCAACTTTTACGGGTACTTTTTGTTGAATTCTAATATATGGTTCTAATTCTTTAAATTTATCGGGATTAATTCCATACACTTTTCCAACGTCTGCGGATGTACGAAACACGCCACCTTTAGCTCTATATTTCAGTATATTAGAAGCAATATAAGGTTTAATTCCCAACTTACATAAACTGGATGAATCAGCAGTATTTGGATCAAATGG
Organism: Paludibacter sp.; assembly: GCA_049317965.1. GTDB lineage: Bacteria > Bacteroidota > Bacteroidia > Bacteroidales > Paludibacteraceae > Paludibacter. The sequence continues at coordinate 14,647 of JBMOHG010000026.1, read as the reverse complement.
AAAAAGAGTGTAAGCTACATCTTTTTTGTATTGAGGATAAGTTTGATAATTTTTAAATCTATCCTCATATTGACGTTGCCGCTCCAATTGTTGCATACTATCTCGAAGCACCAATGTTTTCTTAAACGCTTCAACTTCAGATATAAAAGTATTTTTTGTATTTGTTTTTTCTGAAAAGAACAATGGTAATGTATAATTTGTAATCAATACCAAAACTATCAAAACTATCAAAACAATAATTCCAACTCTCTGACCTTTTGAAAAATAAAAATAGTCTTTCCACATAATCAATAGTTTAATTCTGAATAGTAAATTAATAAACAGGGCTCAAATGTATTGATATATTTTGACATTAACAAAACAAATTTTGAATCTTTTGAATAATCTTCTTAATAATTTGTACAATAATTCATATTACTTGAATTAATATTTATAAAAAAGTAGAATATATTGTTTAATATCAATCAGTTAATTAAAATTGCCATTTATCTGATTTTAATTTTATAAATAAAACAACTAACTTTGCCAATAAAAAATACAACTTATGGAATTGATATTGAAATATTTTCCTCATCTCACAAAGAGTCAAATTATTCAATTTGAGGCACTTTATGCACTTTATATTGAATGGAATGAAAAAATAAATGTTATTTCGCGCAAAGATATTGAAAATCTATACGAACATCATGTACTTCATTCATTGGCAATTGCAGAAATCATAAAATTTCAAACCGGTACTACAATTCTGGATGTTGGAACCGGTGGTGGTTTTCCGGGAATACCATTAGCTATTCTGTTTCCAGAAGCAAAGTTTGTATTAATCGATTCTATCGGAAAGAAAATTAAAGTTGGCACTGAAGTTGCACATGCAATCGGACTTAAAAACATAGTTTTAAAACATTTGCGAGTTCAGGATGAGAAAGATAAGTATGATTTTGTTGTTAGTCGTGCAGTAATGCCATTGGGTGATTTAATTAAACTGGTCCAAAAAAACATAAGCAAAAAACAAAAAAATGCACTTCCAAATGGTCTTATCTGTCTGAAAGGTGGAGAGTTACATCACGAAATCCTTCCTTATAAAAATATAGCTGAATTGTTTGAAGTTAGTAATTATTTTGATGAAGATTTTTTTAAACCAAAAAAGGCTGTGTATGTTCCACTTTAATTTTACAAAATGTAATAAAACCTATATTTTCAATAATAATATAACCAACTTATGACAATTAAAACTTTCACTTTCAATCCTTTTCAAGAAAATACATATTTACTATTTGATGAAACAAATGAAGCCGTAATCATTGATGCCGGTTGTTTATTTGATGTTGAAAAACAGAAAATTAAATCATTTATAAATGACAATAATCTTGTCGTTAAACGACTGATCAATACGCATTTACATCTTGATCACCAATTCGGAAATAAATTCATTCATAATACTTATGGAATAACTCCTGAAGCATGTTTGGAAGATGAATTTTTATTGAAAAATGTTGTTGAACAAGCTCGTAGTTTCGGAATTCCAATTGATGAAGATACTCAACAATTAGGTGGATATATTATTGATAATCAAGTAATAAAATTTGGTAACTCGAACCTGATTTCAATACATGTTCCAGGTCATTCGCCCGGAAGCATGGCATTTTTCTCAGAAAATGATGGTGTTTTATTTGCAGGTGATGTTTTGTTTCAGGGTTCTATTGGTAGAACTGATCTACCAAAAGGTAATTATGCAACTTTGATTACTTCCATAACAAAAAGATTGCTCACACTACCCGATTCCACCGTTGTTTATTCAGGTCATGGACCAACAACAACCATAGGAAATGAGAAAATAAACAACCCTTTTCTTTAAACTATTGATAGAGATTATTATCCATAATAAATTGTAATACAGAAGGATGTAGCAAATGGCTTACATCCTTTTTATTTGCTAAATCGTTTCGAATTTGTGTGGAAGAAACATCATAAATTGGTGTGGACAATAATTTCATTTGTGGATACAAATCAGATACTTTAGCAAAATCAAAACCTCTACGCGGGTAAACCAAAACCGGATATTCTTGTAGTATTTGTTTATGATTTTTCCACTGATTGAAAACAATTGCATTATCACTACCTATTAAAAGATAGAATTGATTATCAGGAAACTGTGAAGATAATACATGCAGAGTATCAATAGTATAGGAAGGAACCGGCATACAAAATTCAACATCTGAAGCTTTGAACTTCATTTGATTTTGAATTACAAGCATCAACATATCTAAACGTAGATATTCGTCAATCAATTCTGCTTTAATTTTCAACGGATTGCATGGTGAAACTACAAACCAGACCTCATCAACAATTTGATTTTCAATAAGATATTCGGCAAGCTTTTGATGTCCAATATGAATTGGATTGAAAGATCCTGCATAAATTCCAATTTTCTTTTGAGAAGTATTTTCAACATTTTGTTCCGACTTCATCGCTTCAAAATATATTTATTTCTGTAGAAATGACTTAATTACAAATTCGGCTTCTGATTTTGCTAAATCTAAATCATCATTCACAACAACTTTATCAAACTTTTGAGCAAAAGTCATTTCATAGTCTGCTTTGGCTATTCTTTTGGCTATCATTTCTGCTGAGTCTGTTGCTCTGGTAATTAATCTGTTATGCAGAATTTCAAGACTTGGAGGTGCAATAAAAATGGCTAGCGCACGATCACCAAATTCATTTTTAATATTTAATCCACCTACCACATCAACATCAAAAACAATATTTTTACCAGCACTCGTAATTCGTTCAACTTCACTGCGTAAAGTTCCATAATAGCAATTTGGATATACTTCTTCATATTCTAAAAACTCATTATTATCAATTTTCTGACGAAATTCTTCAGGTGTATGAAAATAATAATGTATTCCATGAAGTTCACTACCTCTGGGAGCTCTACTTGCTGCTGATACTGAGAACTCTAAATTAAGTCCGCGTGTCAATAAATGTTGTACAATTGTACTTTTACCTGCACCCGATGGTGCTGAAAATATAATTAATTTGCCGGCCATAAATACAAATTCTTCTTTATATGCTTTTTTTAATCCTAAAACTGCTATAGAAATCTTGATAACAAATCAACTAATTAAAGTACATTCAAAACCTGTTCTTTAATTTGTTCCAAATCATCTTTCATAATCACTACAATTTTCTGCATTTCACTATTGTTTGCTTTTGAACCTAGTGTATTTACTTCACGTCCAATTTCTTGTGCAATAAATCCAAGTTTTTTACCGGGAGATTTTTCATGTTGCATTGTTTCGATAAAATACTCCAAATGATTACGTAATCGTACTTTTTCTTCGTTCACATCGAGTTTTTCAATGTAAAAAATTAATTCCTGCTCTAAACGATTTTTATCATAATCAATTTTATCTGATAATGCTTGTAAGTTTTCCTCTAATCTGGCTTTTATTTTCTCTACTCGTTCAGCTTCAAAAGGTGCTGTTTCTTCGAGTAACTCGGCGATATGAGCAATTTTATTTACGAAAACAGCTTCTAACGATTTTCCTTCCTGAATTCGAAATGAATTGAATTGTTCAATAGCTTCCGAAATTGTTTTACGAATCTCGAGCCACTCATTTTCATCCAATTCTACAGTTTCAGTTTTCATTGAATCAGGCAATCTAAGTAATACGTCAAACCAATTAGTAGGCACATCTATTCCTAATTTGTCTGATAAAGCTTTGATTTGCAAATAATAAGATTCTATTACAGATTGATTGATTTGTGTAACAGATTCTTTTCCAGAATTATCAACATATAAAGAAAAATCAATTTTTCCACGTTCTAATTTTTGTGAAAGCTCATTTCGAATTTCGATATCTTTTTCACGGTATTGGCCTGATATACGTGTAGAAACATCCAATTGTTTGCTATTCAGAGATTTAATCTCTACTACTATCTTTTTATTTCCGTATTCGCAAGTGGCTTTACCAAAGCCGGTCATCGATTGTATCATTATAGTTGATATTTGAATAATTTGAATTACAAAAGTAGTATTTTTATTTCAATGTTTGAATTTTAAGTGATAGACTATTATTTTTATACAAAAAACTTGTATTTTATACCAAACATTAAAAATATACCCTATTTAATTTTCAGTTTTACAAAAATGTTCTTACATTTGCCAAATCATAAATAAAAAAATGATATAAATAAAATTATAACAGCCTGTTGTTTTTAATCAAACAGCAGGCTGTACTATATTGAAAACAAAAAATTAAATACTAACTGATAAATATTTGAACATCATGGAAAAAACCAAGAAATTTCTACTTGAAGAGAAAGAGCTACCAACACAATGGTATAATATTGTTGCTGATATGCAAACAAAACCTTTACCAATGTTACATCCTGGAACAAAACAACCATTAAAAGAAGAAGATTTAATTCCTTTATTTGCAAAAGATTTAGCAGAACAGGAACTAAATCAAACTGATCCCTGGATTGATATACCCGAAGAAGTACGCGAAAAATTAAAGATTTATCGCCCTACACCTTTGGTTCGTGCTTATAATTTAGAAAAAGCCCTTGATACTCCTGCACACATTTATTTTAAAAATGAGAGTGTTAGTCCGGTTGGATCTCACAAATTAAACTCTGCATTGGCACAAGCTTATTATTGTAAAAAAGAAGGCACAACCAACATAACTACTGAAACCGGTGCCGGACAATGGGGAACAGCACTTTCGTTTGCTGCAAAAGTATTTGGCTTAGAATTAGCTGTTTATATGGTAAAAATCAGTTATGAGCAAAAACCATATCGTCGTTCGTTAATGCAAACCTGGGGTGCAACAGTTATTCCGTCTCCAAGTATGTCAACTAAAGCCGGACGGAAAATAATCACAGAACATCCTAATTATCAGGGTAGTTTAGGAACAGCAATTTCAGAAGCAATTGAACTTGCCATGTCAACACCAAACTGCAAATATACATTGGGTAGTGTGCTGAATCATGTTTCATTACATCAAACCGTAATTGGATTGGAAGCTGAAAAACAAATGGAGATGGCGGGTGAATATCCTGATATTGTAATTGGATGTTTTGGTGGTGGCTCAAATTTCTCGGGAATCTCGTTTCCGTTTATGCGTCACAACATTAAAGAAGGTAAAAAAACACGTTTTATTGCAGCTGAACCTAGTTCATGTCCAAAATTGACACGTGGAAAATTTGAATATGATTTTGGTGATGAAGCTGGCTATACGCCACTTTTACCAATGTTTACACTTGGACATAATTTTGCACCGGCACATATTCATGCTGGAGGTCTACGTTATCATGGTGCGGGAACTATAGTAAGTCAATTGATGAAAGATGGTTTGATGGAAGCAGTTGATATTGAGCAATTAGACTCTTTTAAAGCTGGTGTTTTATTTGCACAAACAGAAGGAATTGTACCTGCGCCAGAATCTGCACATGCTATTGCTGCAGCTATCGACGAAGCATTAAAATGTAAAGCTGAAGGAACAACCAAAACCATTCTTTTCAATCTTTCGGGACATGGATTGGTAGATATGACTGCTTATGACCAATATTTGGCTGGTGATTTAATAAATTATTCATTATCAAATGAAGAAATTGCAAATAATGTATCCGGGCTTGAACATTTAGTGTAATGTAAATTTGAAAATGCGATTTTGTTATGATTTACAAAAAATATAATTCGTAACAACAAAGCTGACAAAACATTAGTTTAATTCAAAAATAGATTTACAATAAATAAGCATGGCAATTAGCGTATTTTATGCTAAAAGTCATGCTTTTTCATCATTAAAAAATAATTTAGTTCTTTTCCTTCTTCTTATCTGATACTAATATCAGACGTAATGAAGTATCTTTTGTAACATAGCTCCATGCCCAATTAATAAAGATAATCAGCTTATTACGCACACTTAATATTAGCATTAAATGAAGAAACATCCAAATATACCAAGCCAAAACACCATGAAACTTGAAAAAAGGCAAATCAACTACTGCTTTGTGTTTACCAATAGTTGCCATTAAACCCAAATCACTATACTCATATTCTTTTATTGGCTTTTCTCTTAATGTATTGATTATATTATTTCCCAAATTTTTAGCTTGATTTATGGCAACATTTGCTACTTGTGGATGACCTTTTGAGTATTTTGGTGTTTCCATATAAGCCACATCTCCAAGTGCATAAATATTAGGATGGTTTTTTAACCTGTTGTAACGATCAACTATGTATCGATTTCGGATAATATCTTCATCTTCCAATCCTGAAACAATATTTCCGGTTACACCAGCAGCCCAAATTACATTTTTTGTTGGAATGACTTCTCCAGTACTTAAAATTGCATTTTCGCCATCATAGGTATTTATAATAGTTTCAGTTCTAACAATTACTCCTAACTCTTCCAAATACTTTCGCGAAGCATGTTTTGCTTCATCACTCATATTGTTAAGTGTATTTTTGCTTCCTTCTACCAGAATGATATTTAATCTTGAAAAATCAAGACTGGGATAATCTTTAGGTAAAATATTCTTTTTCAATTCAGCAAAAGCACCTGAAAGTTCTACTCCTGTTGGACCAGCACCTACTATTATTATATTATTAATTGCAATCTTTTCTTCTTCGGATGCAAATATCTCTTGTTCAAAACTGATTAAGATTCTATTTCTAATTTTAATTGCTTCCTGAGTAGTTTTCATCGAAAGAGCATTTTGACTCATTTGCTCATTACCAAAATAGTTAGTTTTACAACCAGTAGCGATTACTAAATGGTCATAAGATATTTGACCAGAAGAAGTTAGAATTTTCTTGGATGCCGGTAAAATTTTTTCAACATCTGCCATTCTAAAATCTATATTATTATAATTTTGAAAAACTTTTCTGAATGGAAACGAAATACTGGCTGGTTCAAGACGAGCACTTGCAATTTGATATAATAATGGCTGAAATTGATGATGATTTTGTTTGTCAACTAACAATACTTTTATATTCTTGTTTTGTAATGATTTAGCTAGTTGAAGTCCGGCAAAACCTCCACCAATGATAACTAACTTGTCTCCGTTCTTAAAACTTAAATTTTCCATTTCTAAAATTATTTTATTTTCTATTCATATAAACAACAAAAGTACTCAAATGTTGAAAAATAAAGAAATATTTCTTTAATTAAATCCAAATCAATTTAAAACTTCATAAGAATTTGATTATCAGGATAAAAATGATTCGGAAACAAAATTTAGAATATTATCATTACCTTTGCATCACAATAGTAGGTCGGTTTGTTGCTGTTCCCTTGAGGGACAGAGGAAAGTCCGGGCAACGCAGAGCACCATATTTCCTAACGGGAAGCTGTTTGTAAAGGCAGAGTAGCGTAACAGAGAAAAACCGCTCATACTCACTTTTCCTATTATCCCACTCTTTTGGAGAGGGTGACTCACCATAGGTGAGACAGGAGAGGTTTGTCGGAGTAAGGGTGAAAAGGTGAGGTAAGAGCTTACCGGATTGGATAGTAATATTCAATGCCGTACGTCTTATGGGTTGCAAGATCAAGTATACCGACGCATGTAGGGTTGCTCGCCCGATGTCGGAGGGTAGATTGCTAGAGGCATAAGGTGACTTATGTTCGAGATAAATAACAAACACTTTACTTAGGTAAAGTACAGAACCCGGCTTACAGATCTACTATTTTTTTTAACATTTTTTATCTATATATTTTAATTAGTTATGTCAGAAATCATTTCTTTTTTTAATCGGATATATAACTTTATACGTTATGATATTTGGCGAATCACAGAATATGAATTGACCAAAACACGCCGTTTTTTCTATCGTGTAGTTAAAACAATTGTGTTAGCCATTAGAGGTTTTATAGTTGATGATTTGAATGTAAAAGCTTCCGCGCTTACATATTCAATACTTTTTGCAATGATTCCATTAATAGCGCTTATAATTGCAATTGCAAAAGGCTTTGGAGTGGATAAACTTATTGAAGATTCATTACAGGGTACATTTATTGGTCAGGCAAATCTTGTTCCTACAGTAATGGGATTTGTTCAAAGATATTTAGAATCGACTCAAGGTGGTTTATTTATCGGTATTGGACTTGTAATTTTATTGGTTTCGGTAATGAATTTCTTTATTCAGGTTGAAAATGCATTTAATAGAATTTGGCAAGTAAAGAAATCAAGATCAATAATTCGTCAGTTTTCTACCTATTTTTCAGCAATTCTGATAATTCCAATACTTATAGTTTTATCAAGTGGACTTTCAATATTTATTAATACTGCTCTTTCTCAATCATTTCTCTTTGATGTATTGAGTCCTTTTTTACGTTTTGGTGTTAAATTTTCACCATATTTTATCAATTGGGTGGTATTTACAATTATGTATCTTGTAATTCCTAATACACTTGTTCGGTTTTTTAATGCAATGTTGGCGGGAATTCTGGCTGGTTCTGCATTCCAATTGTTTCAAACACTTTATATTCACGGTCAGGTTTATTTATCGCGTTACAACGTAGTATACGGTGGTTTTGCTGCAATACCACTTTTGTTATTATGGCTACAAATATCCTGTTTGATAATTCTGTTAGGTGCTGAAATTTCTTATGCTTCACAAAATATTAAAAACTTTGATTACGAAGTAGATACAAAAAATATCAGCATTCGATACAAAAATTTTCTTACTCTGTTTATAACGCATGTAATTATTAAACAATTTGAAAACCAAAAACCTTCTTTATCTTCTGAACAAATTGCATCCAATTTTAAATTACCAATTCGGTTGGTGAATCAAATTCTGATTCAACTAGTTGAAGTATCGGTACTTATTGAGGTATATAATGATAATATGAAGTTAAAGACCTACCAACCGGCAATTGATATTAATCAACTTAGTGTTAGTTTTTTATTCTCAAAGATTGAAAATAATGGTGCTGAATTATTTCTGACAAGCAAAAATGAACAATTAGATGATTTTTGGCAGAAAAACCTTGAAATTAAAAAGCTCTCGCTAGAACAAACAAGCATTTTACTTATAAAAGATATTTAAAAAAATCAAAACTGAAAAAAGCCGCTTCCAAATAAATGGAAACGGCTTTTTTATTGAGCCTCTTGTCGGATTCGAACCAACGACCCCGAGATTACAAATCACGTGCTCTGGCCAACTGAGCTAAAGAGGCAAGTGGGTAAGCACCCTACATCGCACCGCTACGACCATTTACCCTTGCTGCGATCAAGCCCTGGGGGAATTCAACGGGAGCTGGTCGTGTAGGACTTACCCGGGCACAAAAGTAGTACTTTTAGGTTAATCAACAAAGCTTTTCAAACATATATTTTTCGAAAAAGCCCTACAGTATTCATTTTCAGAAAACTATTGTTGAATATTTTTTTGAAAAATTAAAAACCGAGCCAAAAAAGACTCGGTTTAGCAGTATGAAATGCAAGTATTATGGCAGATAAAAGCAAAGTTTCTTACCTGATTATAATTCTATTTGGTCGAAACTGTCTGTGTAAATTCTATATTATCGATGCAAGCATAAGCAGGAGTATTTAACCAACTACCTGATTTATCACTGGAATCAAAATTAAATACAAGTGAATCAATCTGGCTTAAAGCACTTAAATCAACTTTTTGCCATGTTTTTAGAATATCACTTTTTCCATTGCGAAAATCTGCTAAAAACACTTCTACACTTGATGTTTGAACTTTTGCTTTAAAACCTTTTACAATCAACTTAAACCAATCCCCGGATGCGAATTTTTTCCCAAATGCACTTCCATTTTTCATGTCAAAATATGCATAAGTAGAATTTGTAACCATCATACTTTTAATTGAATAATCTCCGTTTATGCTTGTTGGACAAGCAATTGCCCCCGGTGAATAGATAACAGCAAAATGTTTTGATTTAAATGCTCCAGATGCTGTTATTGAGCTATATTGGTTTTCATAACCGGAAGTTATTGTATCGTATTTTGCAGAACATACAATTCCACCATTCCAAAAAGCACCATCATTAATATTAAATGTAAAATTACCTGAGACAAAACCAGAAGTATTTGAAATACTATCTGAGTTTAATTTTACATCTTCAAAATCAACCAATGTTGTTATGGTTTCAGGATTCTTTTCGCATGATGCAAACACAAATGCCATTGTAATGGCAGCTAAATAGAAATTGTTTTTTTTCATTTTTGTTTTTATTATTGATAATTAGTAAATTAGCAAAGTAATACATACATAAAAATGTATGGACGCCAAGGGAGTAATTTTAGAAATTACAATAATAAAAATAAGAATATGTACGCACGGATGTGTCCAAACTCTTTTTGCTATTAATCCCGAAAGCAAAAAAACTTAAGTTTGATAATGGCAGGTCTTCTGACTTACTCCCGTATTTGAACGCCTTCCCGATTTGGTTGGATAGTTATTCGTTAATTAGTTATTAGTTCTTTCAAAACTATCAACTATCAACTGTCAACTATCAACTGTTTAACCAGTGGCAAAAGTGTTGTTCAAAACGTTTTTTAATAATTGTCAACTGTCAATTATTGATTGGAGCTTACAGCAGCGGGTACTGTTCCGGAATTTGACCGGATTCCCTTTATCGAATCAATGAAGATTGTTTCGATACCAAAATCGGTGACAAAAGTACTGAAATATTTGTAAATATAAAATACGACTTCATTTATTTATGAACAATATGAAGAAATAATATTACTTTTGATGCGAAATATATTTTAATATGAACACGGAAACAAAACAATTTATTGCTGAACATTTCAACGATGATGTTCATTTACTTTCACTTCAATCTGATCGATATTCGTCGGTCGATATGCCGCTCGCTGTTCGTCAAATTGTTGGTCGGCAAAAGATTCGAACCAAAGTTCCACTGTTTTTTAACAACGAAAACATCCTATATCCATCCAAATTATCATTAGAACAATCATCTTCTGAAACTACAGCAATATATAAATCATCTTTGTGCGAAGGAAATATATTAGTTGACCTTACTGGTGGTTTCGCAGTTGATTGTTGTTTTTTATCTACTCATTTTAAATATGTTATATATGTTGAGAGGAATTCTGAACTTTGCAGTATTGCAAGCCATAATTTTAAAGTTTTGAGGAAGAAAAACATCGAAATAATAAATACTTATGCCGAAAAATACTTAGAAGAAATGAATTTTGTTGATTGGATTTATATTGATCCTGCAAGAAGAACAAATACTGGAAAAAAAGCAGTTCTACTATCAGATTGTGAACCTAATATTGCTGAGATATCAGATTTACTGTTGCAAAAAAGTAACAAAGTGATGATTAAACTTTCACCAATGATGGACATAAGTGCTGTTGTTAATCAATTGCCAGAAACTTCAGAAATTCATATTTTAGCAATTGAAAATGAATGTAAGGAGGTCATTCTTATTATGGATAATTCATCAATTGAAAATCTTAAAATTCACACAATAAATTTCAATAAAAACGGACAATATCAACTTTTTGAGTTTTTTCTACAAGAAGAAAATATTTCAAATTCAATTTTTACTTCAGAGCTCCAACAATACCTTTTTGAACCCAATGCAGCTGTGATGAAAAGTGGAGCTTTTAAGTTGGTTGGAAATAAGTTTAATTTACACAAACTACATATTAACACGCATTTATATACTTCTAATGAACTTATTCATGATTTTCCAGGAAGAATTTTTGAAATAAAACAAGTGTGGGGAAATGGAAAAAATGAATTTAAAAATCTGGCTTTACATTTTCCGAAAGCTAATATTACAACTCGAAACTTTCCAATGACTGTTGAAGAAATACGTAAAAAACTAAAAATAAAGGATGGAGGTGCTACTTATTTATTTGCCTGTACACTTTCAAACGAACAAAAGGTGGTAATTGAATGTAATAAAATAGTTTAAATATATTTAACTAACGCTGTCTACTTTACAAATCATTTAGAATCCTAACGAAAAACTTATAGCTGAACGATTTAACGCACCATCATTAAATAATCCTGTAGGATAATAATTATATGCTATTTTGGTATTAAAGATGGCTAAAAAACGAATTTTTGTTCCAAGAGTCCAACCAAATTGACTGTTTCTTAGATTTGGGAAGTGGTTTCCATTAATTTTGGAAGTTAGAATCAACTCATAAACTGGTCCTGTATAGACTTTTACTCCTGTAAAAAATGATCTAAATATCTTATATTCAAATGTGGCAGGAATTGTAATTGATTGTGTTCGCAAATATTCATTATTAAAACTCAATGCATATTCACCATCTGCATATAAAGTGTACTTACTCCAATTATAGTTAAGTCCTATTTGCCATGAAACAAGTGGATTTGTAATCAATTTTTCACCATAAGCTGTTCCGATACTAAAATTACTCCATCTATAATCGTCGGTTTTATTTATATCCCAACCAAGATTGAAGTTTTTATACATTTGACTTCTAAAAGTAACTTCAGCCTCAGCATATTGATAACATGCTATTAATAAAATAATTGATACTAAAATCCAATTTTTACGTTTCATATTTGTCCTATTAAATTCATAATTCTAAGGACAATTACTTTCAATATTTATGCCAAAAATTTCTATTGAGCCAATAGTTTCAATTGTACCCGTTTCCTATTTATATCAACTTCAATAACCCGTACTTTTACATGCTGATGAACTGATACAACTTCGGCAGGATTACTTATATACTTGTCCGACATTTGCGAAATATGAATCAATCCGTTTTCTTTGATACCTACATCAACAAAAGCACCAAAATTAGTGATATTAGTTACAATTCCGGGCAATTCCATGTCTATTCGCAAGTCACCTATTGATTTTACATTTGGATCAAACTCAAAAACTTTAATACCGCTACGTGGGTCGCGACCAGGTTTATCCAGCTCTAGTATTATATCATTTAGAGTTGGCAAACCTACATTTTCTGTTTTATATTTCTGTAAATCAATACTTTTCTTTAATTCTTTGTTTTGAATTAATTCTAAAATACTCGTCTTTAAATCTTTGGCCATTGCTTCAACTATTCCATAACTCTCGGGATGTACAGCCGAATTATCAAGTGGATATTCACTTTCAGGAATTCGAAGGAAGCCAGCACATTGTTCATAGGTTTTTGATCCCATTTTGGGAACTTTCATTAGCTGTTTCCGGTTTTTAAATGCACCATTCTCAGTTCTAAAATCAACAATGTTTTGCGCTAGTTGAGGGCCAAGTCCTGAAATGTAAGTCAGTAGATGTTTGCTGGCTGTATTCAGATTAACACCAACTTTATTAACAGCATTCTCAACAGTTTGATCCAATGCTTTTTTTAATTGTAATTGATCAACATCATGCTGATATTGACCAACTCCTATAGATTTTGGATCAATTTTTACTAATTCGGCTAAAGGATCCATCAATCGTCTACCAATTGAAACTGCACCACGAACAGTTACATCATAATCAGGAAATTCATCTCTTGCAATTTTTGAGGCAGAATAAATGGAAGCTCCATTTTCACTTACAACAAAAACCTGAACTTCTCTATCGAAACGTGTATTTTGAATAAATTGCTCGGTTTCGCGACCTGCTGTACCATTTCCAATGGCAATTGCCTGAATATTGTATGCCTCAACCATTTTTTGTACTTTGCGCATAGCTTGCGAAGTTTCATGCTGAGGAGCATGTGGATAAATGGTCTCATTATGAAGCAAATGTCCCTGAGCATCAAGACAAACAATTTTACAGCCCGTTCGAAAACCCGGATCGATTCCTAAAACCCTTTTTTGACCTAATGGTGGTGCTAATAAAAGTTGACGAAGGTTTTCGGCAAAAACACGAATTGCTTCAACATCTGCTTTCTGTTTACTTTCAGATGCAAATTCATTTTCTATGCTTGGTTTTAATAAACGTTTATAGGCATCATTCACTGCTACAATTACTTGCAATGAAGAATTTGTTTTTCCTTTTATAAATATACGTTCAAGTCTTTCCAGACAATGTTCATCGTCTGGTGAAATATTAACTCTTAAAAAACCTTCGGTTTCTCCTCTACGCATAGCCAAAAGACGATGTGAAGAACAACGAGCAAGTTTTTCGTTCATATCAAAATAATCGCGGTATTTCTGGGCTTCTTCATCTTTTCCTTTAATCAACTTTGAGGAAATGACTGCTTCTCTTGCAAAAATACTTCGAACAGCATTTCTGGCTGTTTCGCTTTCATTAACCCATTCAGCAATAATATCACGAGCACCACTCAATGCATCTTCCACATTTTCAACCTTTTCGTTTACAAATTGAATTGCAAGTCGTTCAACATCGTTCGATTGTTGAGTCATCAACATTTTTGCTAAAGGTTCCAAACCTTTTTCTCGAGCTATTTCAGCCTTTGTACGACGCTTTGGCTTATATGGAAGATAAATATCTTCTAATTCAATAATATTCCAACAATTATCGATTCTTGATTTTAACTCATCTGTCAGTTTATCTTGTTCTTCTATTGATTTCAAGACTGACAATTTACGTTTTGCTAATTCACAAAGTTTTTCGTATTGTTCCTTTAAATCACCAAGTTGAACTTCATCCAATCCTTCTGTCATTTCTTTTCGGTAACGACTTATAAATGGAAT
>JBMOHG010000025.1:0-17307 GCA_049317965.1 Paludibacter sp. | reverse complement strand
CAATGTTATATGCCGGAAGTCCATTAATGAATGGAACAGTTACAGGTAGTTATACGTACAATAATGACTATTTAAAAAAATCAATAAAATATTTTGGTGAAGTGATAAAACTATCAGCACTGGGTGGTGGCACAACCTATGATCTTTTACCATGGAGTAATTATAGCGATAATTTTTTCATGTTAGCAAAAAAAATCCCTGCAAGAGGAAAAGAAGGAATACTAAATACACCTAATATAGGCCATCTACGTAGATGTCAGATTGGAGATTTTTTAACTAGTATGGGTGGATTTGGCTCTGGTGATGGTCCACTTGAAAGTTATGTTCAATATTTTGGAATGAACGATGGAACTCGTTTTGATCCAAATGTTTATAAAACACCTTCTATTAATCCATTTGCCAATAGAGACCCCAGATTTTATAAAAATATAGTATATGACGGACGTGTTCTTACAAAAAATGGTACGACTTCTACACTAGCTAAATTTTATATAGGTGGTACCGATCGTGGTGGAGCAGGTAGATCAGATACCGGATATGGTTGGCAAAAATTCAGAGATAGTACCATTTATGGTGCTGGTAGTTCATATAATTATAGTCCAGACGTTAACCGTACTTTACCAGTAATAAGGTTGGCAGATGTATATTTAATGTATTCAGAAGCTGTAAATGAAGTTTATGGTCCAACAGGTGATCCATCAGCATCTTCAGATTGTAATGTGAAGGCATGGGAAGCTTTGAAAGCTGTAAGAGACAGAGTAATTATTCCTGATGGCACTTCGCTTCCATTACCCGCATCATATTATGCAGATCAAAATTCACTGAGAGAATCTATTCGAAGGGAGAGAGCTGTAGAACTTGCTTTTGAGAATATAAGATGGTACGATTTGCGTCGATGGTATGTGTCTGATCAACCAGAATATATGAGAATGGATGTATTAGATTTTGATGAAGGACATACCTATTTCAAAGTGAGATCTTTTGCAAAAAAAATATTCGAAAAGAAACACTTTTGGATGCCGATTAAAGATACTCAAACTCAATTGTACTCAGCTTTTTCTCAAAACCCAGGATGGTAAAAAATCAAAATTGATTTAATAATCTTAATACGAAATTAATATGATGAAAATATCAAAATATAAGACTTTGCTTCTTATTGTTACAATTTTATGTATCGGATCTCAAGAACTGATTTGGTCACAAAAAAAAGTCACAAAAAAAGCAACAATAACAGTTACCGGATACGTTAAAGATACAGATGGTAATCCAATTTCTAATGCCAAAATTTATGGAAATCAAGGTGCAATTGAAACTAAGACTGATGAAAATGGAGCATTTTCATTACAAGTTGATATCAATTCGAATTATTTAATTGAGGCAAAAGGTTATAGTTCTTTAACTGTTAATTCAATAATTGGAGAGCAAAAAGTCGTTTTAGTAAAAAATGATTATTTGTTAAGTGAAAATGATAATCTTTTTATGGCATTCAAAAATGTAAAGAAAGGTTTGTCAGTAGGAAACGTTTCAGAAATTAAGCCCAATGAAATTTTAATGCAAGATAATGTATCCAGGTTTCAAAATCTTTTAGATACGTATGGTGCAGGTATAAAAAGTGGATACAATATACTTGGACTGGGTGATGCTTTGGTTATTGTTGATGGTTTACCTAGGGATGCTTCCACACTTCAACCGGAAGAAATTGAATCGATAAATATTTTAAAAGATGTAAATTCAGCCCTTTTGTATGGCAGTCAGGCAAAAAATGGTGTTATTTTGGTAAAAACTAAACGTGGTACAGCCAATAAAAAAATTGTTCGAATGTCAATTGAAAGCGGCATTAATACACCGATTGCTTTGCCTAAATATTTGAATTCTAAGGATTATATGACTTTTTATAATGAAGCTCAGACGAATGATAATTCTGCTAAAGTTCCGGATTTTGATCCAATTGAAATAGCTAAATATGATGGAACAAATCCATATAGGTATCCTGATCTAGATTATTACAGTAAAACCTTTTTAAATCCAAGTTATAATACAAGTCGTTTTATTGGAGAATTTAGTGGTGGAAATAATGTTGCTTCCTATTATGCCAACTTAGGTTGGGAACATTCAGACGTTTTATATAAGGCTAATAATGGAGTAGCAAATGGTTCTGACAGACTACGCGTGAGAGGCAATATTGATTTTAATATTAGTTCAACTATAAAAAGTTATATCGATGCAGCTTTTATATTTAATACCAGTACAGGTCTCAGAACTGATTATTTTAGTATGGCTTCATCATACAAACCAAATGATTATGCCCCATTACTACCAATAGAGGCCTTTGAAGATCCAACAATAACCGACCCTCTAACTCATTTAAATAACAACTATATTTTAGGTGGAAATTCATTGATATCGAAAAATTCTTATGGTAAAAATATTTATGGTGAGTTTAATCAGGCTGGGTATTCTCGCAGTTATAATAGTAGTATGCAATTTAATACCGGAGTCATATTTGATCTAAATGGAATAACAAAAGGTTTGACTTTAAGAGGGGATATTAGTTTTGATACTTATGGTAGTTTTTCTGAATCAGTTCAAAATACCTATGCCCTTTATGAGCCCAGTTGGAATGATTTGACTGGAAAAATAGGTTCTATAAAAACAATAAATGCAGATTCTAAAACAGGTGTGTTATCTCTTTCTGGAGGAAGTTTGTTTAGAACAATCGGAACTAACGTTTTGTTGGATTACGATAGAACATTTAATAATGATCATCATGTAGCAGCATCATTAATGGGGCTTTATGCTTTTGCAACTGTAGAAGGTTCTTTGCACAATGATAAAGGTGCTCATATAGGCATGAGAGTAGCTTATGATTACAAAAATTGTTATATAATAGATTTTACAGGTGCTTTAATAAATTCTGATAAATTGGCTCCCGGACATCGTGTAGCATTTTCACCGTCAATGGGATTAGGTTGGGTTATTTCAAAGGCATCATTTTGGAATACTAATAAAACGATTGATTATTTAAAAATTAAAGCTACTGGAGGAATTCTTCAAACGGATGCTTCATCTTCTTTTGGGTATAACAGATTTAGAGGGTTAAATTCCGGTGGCAGTAGTTTTGGTAGTGGAGATGCAAATGGATATAGTTTTAATTCAACATTTGTTTCTCAAATCGAAAATCCAAACCTTGGATTAGAAAAGATGAAAAACCTCAATGTTGGTTTAGAAACAAGTCTGTTTAATAAATCTGTGTTTATCGATGCTAATTATTTTTCAACACTTTACACTGACCAAATTACTCAACGGTTAAACTATTATCCTGGTTTTATTTCTACATTTATTCCTTACGAAAACTATAATGAAACTTCATACTCAGGAATAGATGTTGCTATTAAATATCAAAAAAAGTTAGGTAAAGTAACATTGGGAACTGGATTAAATGTTTTGTATTCTGTTTCGGAGTACGTAAAGCGTGACGAAATTCATAATAATGATTATCAATATCTCGCAGGTACACCAACTGATAGTTATCGTGGACTAAAAAATCTGGGATTGTTTGCGACTGATGCTGAAGCTACTGCTGCCAATCAATTGTTTGGAACAATTAGAAGAGGTGATATTCATTATGCCGATTTAGATGGAAATGGATACATCGATGATAACGATAAAACTGTTATTGGAAATTCTTCTCCACGTGTTAATGCTGACTTAAATTTCTCAATCGCTTATGGTGGATTCTCATTATTTGTAACAGCAAGCACACGTTTAGGATATAACTGGATGATGAGTTCTACTGAGTCACCGAATAAATATTACTGGGTGGATGGAACTACAAAATATTCCGAAATGGTATTGAATCGTTGGACTGATGCTACTGCAGCTACCGCTACATATCCACGCTTAACTGCTCAAACCAGTCAAAACAATTTCAGAACTTCTGACTTTTGGATGGTAAATGGCAATGATCTGTCGTTGAGTAGAGTACAATTAAATTATACACTTCCTGAAAAATTATTTACGAAATTTTTCATAAAAGGTATAAGCACCTATTTTAGAGGCAATAATTTATTAATGTTGGCTCAGGATGCTCAGTTAAGACAAACAAGTACCAGCATCAATACCCGTAATTTCTCTCTTGGATTGAAAATATCGTATTAACTTTATAAATTCTTATTACAATGAAATTAATATTTAAAATATTTTGTTTTTTGTCTGTAGGTATGCTTTTTTCAAGCTGTCAGGATATGCTTTCACCTGAGCCCGACAACTCTTATGGAGATGAACTTGCGACGCAACACGCCAAGACTGCATTTGGATTTTTGAATACAGCTTATGTAACAATTCCAAATACATACGATTTTTCGGAATGTGCTACAGATGATGCAGTTATGAATGATCCTACCAGCACCTATATCCCAATGGTTGGTGGTGCATGGAGTGCAATGTATGATCCTACAGCAATCTGGAACACATCGTATAAAGCCATTGCAAATATCAATAAATTTTTATCTATACTCCCTTCAATAAAAATTAGTTGGACCAATGCAATTGATGATACTTTATACCGGAAACGTTGGATTGGTGAAGCTTATGGTATGAGAGCCTATCATCATTTTATGCTTTTAAGATATTATGGAGGAGTTGGTATTTCTACAAATAAAGTATTAGGTGTACCCTATTTCAAAGACTTAATTGATATAAATCCAATGGCTTGGAGTAACATTGAAAGACCTTTATATGAAACAACAGTTAATAATATTGCACAAGAATTAGATTCTGCAATAGCTTATTTACCAATGGATTATATTGCTGGATCAGTGAGTGAACGGGTTTTAGGAATAAAAAATGCTAACAGGATTTCCAAAAGAATTGCTTATGGAATAAAAGCAGAATTATATATGCATGCTGCAAGTCCAAAATATAATGGTGGCACATATAGTGTTGCTTATTGTGATTCTGCTATTAAGTATTCTTCTATATTAATTGACCTTGCTGGTGGAGTTACTGCATTATCAGGTAATCTAAAGAAGACTCAATTCTACTATAGCGATGCCAATCAAACGTTGGCAGATATACTTTGGAGGTTTAATCCTACAACTGAAGCTACAACTGCGGATGCGATGGCACTTACTATTGAAGCAAAGAATTATCCTCCATCACGTTCGGGAAAAGGACAAGTAAATCCTACTCAAAATTTTGTAGACGCTTTCCCTGCTGTAAATGGTTATCCGATTAGTGATATTCCCAATTCAAAATATGTTGCTACAACACCTTATTTAAATAGAGACCCTCGTTTAGACTCTTGTGTTGTCCGTGATGGCGGTAAAAGTGGAACTGTTATCATAAAAACTTCAAAAGATGATACCAAAAATGGCATCGAAAATCCCGGAGCGACACGCACAGGATATTATTTAAAAAAATTACTACGGCCTGATTTCAATATTTCTCCACCGGTATATGCCGGAAAGAAAACAATCAGACCATTAATCAGATATACTGAAATATATCTAATTTATGCAGAAGCTGCAACCGGTGGTCACACTGCAGACTGGAAAGGAACTCATACTTATTCGGCAAGAGATATTATTAAAGCTTTACGTAAACGTTCAGGTGTTGGATTGACAAATGGTGATCCGTATGCAATTACCTTGCCGGCAGCAAATTTCATGGATTTAGTTCGCAATGAACGCCGAATAGAATTAGCATTCGAAGGATTTCGTTTTTGGGATTTAAGACGTTGGGGGTTAGAGTTGAATGGAAAAGTAAGCAGGGCTCGTATTTTAGTTTCAGGTAGTGCACCTCAATTTTTAGAAATGAGCGATGAGCCACGTAACTTTAACAATTTCAAGTACTTTGCACCTATTCCAAATGCAGAAATACTGAAATGCCAGAAGCTTGAACAAAATGCTGCTAATTAATAGTTTAATTTTAAAAATGAATATTATGAAAGTTACAAAAATAAAAACACTTGTTGTTTTAATCTCATTATTGGGAATGTATTCTTGTCAAAATGATCCAAATGATTTTCCAAATTTTGATTATACAACAACTTATTTTGCATGGCAGTATCCTGTGAGAACCTTGGTATTAGGTACTGAATCATATTATGACAATTCAAATGATATTAAGCATCAATTTGTTATTCAGGCATCTATGGGAGGAGTTTATACAAATACAAAAGATATTAATGTTGGATTTGAAATTGATCATAGTTTAGTGGATAGTTTATCAATATTGTCAGGTACTGATACTAATCGTCTTAAAATTCTACCAACGAATTATTATGAACCAATTACTAGTTCTAATATGATTATTCCAAATGGTAGTTTCAATGGTGGTATCACAATAAAACTTACTGACGCATTTTTCAATGACCCAATGTCTTATACCAATAAATATGTGTTACCAGTTAGATTACTAAGCTCAGAGACAGATTCAATTTTAAAAGGTAAAGTAAAGTCTACTGCAACTACTTCGCTAATTTCTTCAATTGCAACAAAATGGAAAATTGATCCTAGAATTGCTGCAAACTGGGATGTGAAACCAATGAATTTTACAGTTTATGCAATTAAATATGTAAATCAATATCATGGATACTATCTGAAACGTGGAGTTCAAAAGGAGACTACTGTTGGTGTAACCGGAACAGAAAAAAGTTATGGCTGGGAAAAAAAATATATTGAATACACTACTTATATCCCAAAATTAACTACATTATCACTGACAAAACTAACCTATTCGGATAAATTAGCACTATCAACCGAGAAATTTATTGCAGTAGTTGAGGTTAATTCAGACAATAACGTTACTATTACCAAAGATCCAAAATCAACCACAAATATCTCAGGAACAGGAAAATATGTAACAGACATTGAAGAATGGGGAGGTAAAAAGCGAGGTGCATTTTATCTTAATTATACAGTTAGTGATCCTAATACAAACAAAAGTTATTCAGTTAAGGACACCCTGGTAATTAGAGATAATGCTGTAGCCGTTGAAACTTATATTCCAACTATACTTCCGAAAAAATAATCATCAATTAGTGATTTATTTGTAATTCATTGGGTATTATAAGTTGAAAAGTTTATTGTTTATGCTCAGTTTTAGTTGTGTAAATTTAGATCCTCAATCCCCCGAATGGGACTTTAATACTTAGTTTTTGAATTTTCAATTGAAGGCAAATAATCCTAAAATTTCACCCTTTAGCCTCCATTCGGGGTTTTGGGGATCAATATATTTCTAACTTATAAAATGACTATTAAATATGAAAACCTTAAATCATATTTTTATTTTAGTATTAATTCTAATATCTTTGATTTCATGTAAAAGTCAGGATGAACCTCCTGTGCCATTTGTTCCCGTAACAAGCGATTTACCTGAATATAGAAATTTCTTTGGTGTTTCGTGGAATGGTCTTGGAAATATTAGCGAAAATTTAGCTTATGCAAAACAGATGGGTTATGGCTATGTATTTTATATGACAGGTATGGAAAAAGATCCACTCTCGGATAATTTGTACTTTTTTATAGAATCGCCACAAGCAAATTCTTACTCACGAACTGTAAATACTACGTCGAATTATAATAGCACTCAGATTGATTTTTATAATAACTATTGTGCACTCAAAAGCTCAGATCCTTTTCCAAATAATTTAGCTACAGGTTGGTTTACTTCTGCTACAAGTTTTTCTGTTGCACTCGATCTTCAACAAAAAAAAGTTATCGATTGGGTTGTTGCTGATATTTTAGCAAAAGTTAAGGCGATTGAAAATGTTAACCCAAAATTCCATTTTGGAGGATATTCATGGGATGTTCCTGATTTAGTAGGTGATTTTTGGAATAAAGATAAAGCAGTTGGTGGATTACCTACAACATTAAAGTTTTGGACTGGAGGTGATTATGGTGTAATATATGGAAATAATGTACACAATTATGCCACTTATAGTGATGGTTCTGCAGAATTTTACAAAGCATTATTTGCAGCAACAAAAGTTAAATATCCAAATTTCAAAACAATATACGAACCTTATAGTATTTATGATCAGTGGATTAGTAAAGTGAAAGATAGACCTGATGCAAAATTGATTATGCCAGATATCCTTACTCAAGAAAATAGAGAAGTAACTTTTTTGGATGATAGCAGGATTTTTGCAACTTATGGAACAGCACCATTGATTGATAAAGAGCATGTAGCAAGTACTGCTCCGGCCAATTTTACCGAACAAGCCAATAGGGTAAATGCTGCAAAATTAGCGATGAATAAATCTTGGTTTAACTGGTTTGGACGAGTTGGTGGTACTGGCGATATGCCTGTTTATGGAAGTATGAAAGATGTTCCCGCCAGACTTAAATTGATTCGTGTTTTACCAAACTGGGAAAACATAAATGTTACACCAATTTCTAGTCGTACATGGAATGGAGTAGTATATAAAAGCCCTAATGCCTATGCAAGTGATTCGGCTATCTCTGTTATTCAACCCAAAACTGGTAAGCAATTTATAGTATTTCTGAAATCTACAGCAGTAGTTGATTTACCTGCAGGAAAAACAGTAAAATCTATTTCACTTACTGATGGATTGTTTCGCGAAGCAACCGATGCAAAAGCTGATTTTATTATTACAACTGACAAAATAAAACCAACTGCATCCGCTGTTCTTGATCAATGCTATATTGTAAACTATTAAATTTCAAATATTTAATATATTATGTCTATTTTAAGAAAAGTTTCTGTCATTCTTTGTTGTTTATTTGTAATACAGTTGAGTCAACTGAATGCACAAATTCATGAGAACTCAATACCCAAAAAGTATTTAAAAGAATTCACCCGATTTATTGACGAAGAAAAGAAAGGCATTGATACAACAAATTTGGTGGTTTTTATTGGCAGTTCTACTTTTACCATGTGGAATAATCTCCAATCGCATTTCCCAACTTCTAATGTATTGAACCGCGGATTTGGCGGCTCAAAACTCACCGATGTGATAAATTATGCCGATCAAATTTTATATCCATATAAACCGAAGCAAGTAGTGCTTTACGAAGGTGATAATGATTTGGGAAGTGGTATAAAACCGGATGATTTATTATCGGATTTAAAGGTTTTTGTGCGAATGACGGAAATTAAACTTCCAGGCGTGCCTGTAGTTTTATTATCTGTAAAATATAGTCCGAAAAGACATAAAAACAAAGATAAAATTACTGAGTTTAATGCTAAAATGAAGGATTATGCTTCAACAAAACCTCAATTAAAATATGTAGATATTGCCCCAATAACCTTGAATGCAGATGGTACTTATAAAAGGAAGTTATACATGGCTGATACACTACATGTTAATCAAGCTTGTTATAATTTGTACGCTCAGAAAATTGAACCTTTTTTGCTAAAGAAATAAGAAATTCAACCAAAAAAATATAGAAATGAAAATTGTTGACATGAAAGTACGCACCGTTGCCATTCCAATGAATAGCATGTTGCGCCATAACACGGGTGTTCATCCTGGTTATTTGATGAGAACTATTCTGGAACTTATAACAGATGAGGGAATTGTAGGTTTAGGTGAAGTGGGCGGTGGTGATCAGCGCGGAGCGTTATTGAAATTGAAACCCCGCATTTTAGGAATGGATCCATTCGATTTAGAGGCTATCAAACTGAAAGTGTTGCGTAGTATTTATTATTTGTCAAATTCAAGACTTTATGGAGCTATCGAAATTGCATGTCTCGATATTATGGGAAAAGCCTGCAATGTGCCAATGCATAAGTTGATTGGTGGTGCTCTACGACCTGAAATCCCAATGATTGGCTATCTTTTCTGGCGTTACGACCGTCCGGGAGGTGGACACGATAAATATGCCGAAGATATGGCTGACCTGTGTGTTGAGTTGAAAGAAACGCTTGGTGTAACTGCCATGAAACTGAAAGCTGGCGTTATGGATCCGATGGAGGAAGTTCGTGTACTTGAGCTTTGTCGTCAAAGACTGGGTGATGATTTTGGATTGCGTATTGACCCAAATGGAGTGTGGAGTGTAGCTACTGCCGTAAAAGCTGGTCGCAGATTGGAAGATTTGGAAATTCAATATTTCGAAGATCCTTCGTGGGGTTTGGAAGGGATGCGCAGAGTAAAGGAGCAAGTTCGTATTCCGTTGGCAACCAATATGTATCCGAATAAATTTGACGATTTAGGCCCTGCTATCCACATGAATTCGATTGATATTGTGTTGACTGACTTACACTACTGGGAAGGTCCACGTGGCGTAAAAGATTTATCGGCAATTTGTCAGACATTTAATTTGGGCGTTGCAATGCACTCGGGTGCTGAATTTGGTATTGAATTAGCTGCCATGCTTCATACTGCTTCTACACTTCCAACTATGACAATGGAAGGTGATGCACACTATCATTACTTAGAAGATGATATTATTATTGGTGGTAAAATGGAATATGTAAACGGAGCCATTAAAGTACCTGAAGGACCAGGACTTGGCGTTACGTTGGACGAAGAAAAAATGGAAAAATACGAACGGTATTACGAAAAAATGGGCGATTATTATGCACGTTTCCACCAAGATCCGTATCGTCCTGAATGGTATCCTAAAGTGGGTGGCATTTAATAAACTGAATTCAAAATCATTAAGTAGAAATAAGCAAATGTTTGTTTCTACTTATTTTTATCCAACAAAATGAAAAAAACACATATTCTTTTCTTGTTTCTGACAATGATGTTTTCAACAGCATTTGCTGTTACACCCTCAAAAAATCAGAAAACTCCGGATGATTCGAGCTTTGTACGGGTTAGTAAAATTGACCCACGCTATTTTGAATTGTCTAATGGCACTCCATACATTCCTGTTGGTCCAAATATATGCTTTCCCCGCCTTATAATTGACGAAAAATTAGGGTTTGAAAGTATCGAAATGATGTATAAAAACTCGGCAAAATATGGAGCAAATTATACACGTATATATTTAGCATCCGAATTTTTTGAAATAGAAAATGAAAAGCAAGGAGTTTTTAACGAATCACAAATTAAACGAGTGGACAAAGTGCTTGAATTGGCTAAAAAATACCATTTACGGGTAAAATTCACCTTTGAACAGTTTCGTTTTCTGAAAGATACCATCAAACGTTTCCCCGGACATGCCTCATTCCAAAAGCCTGTTTACCATATAGATAATGGTGGAAGCTTTAGTAATGTTAATGAATATTTCAATACTGAAAAAGGGAAAGAAGTATATATGAAACGGGTAAGTTTCATTGTAAATCGTTATAAAAACAATCCTAATGTATTTGGTTGGGAACTTTGGAACGAATTCGATGCTGTTGAAATATCCGGCAAAAACCAATCACTTATTGATTGGACAAAAGATATACTGACACGCGTACATGCACTTGATAATAACCATTTGGTGATGCAGAATTTGGGAAGTTTGGATAGAGATGCAGCTATACCACTCTATAAAAGTATCGACACTATCCAAAATAATGATGTGGCTACAGTGCATCGGTATATCGATTTGGGAGCAAGGTTTAAAGTTTGTCATGGCCCGATGGATATCCTGACAAGTGATGCCGTAAAAGAAGTTTACAAATTCAAACTGAATAAACCCATTTTGTTAGCCGAAACAGGTGCTGTTGAACCTAACCACGCTGCACCTTCAAAGTTGTATTTGAAAGATACTGCAGGAATTATTCTTCACGATTTGCTTTTTGCACCATTCTTCGCCGGTTCGGCAGGTTCAGGTCAAAGCTGGCATTGGAAGGAGTATTTACAACAAAATAATTTGTGGTATCAGTTTGGAAGATTTAACGCTGCAATAGCAGGTGTTAATCCACTTGTGGAAAATTTTCAACCATCCGAATTTCTGATTCCTAAATGTAGAGCGTATGCTATTTCAGGAAATAAGACTACACTGATTTGGTGTCGTGATGCTGAAAGTAACTGGCAAACTGAATTAGTTGAAAATAAAAAACCTGGTGAAATTGATTCTTCTATTCCATTATCAAAGTTAGGGTTAAAAGCAAAAAACATCAAATCTGTTCAGGTTTACGACCCTTGGAAAAACAAATGGTTCAAAGCAAAAGTGGTTGAGAATTCGGTTAAATTGCCAATTTTTACGCGTTCGATAATGCTGAAGATAGTAAAGAAATCAGCTTAAGTGATTAAACTATTCGTTTTTTCAAATCAGTAAAATATTAATAAAATCAGGAATGAATACAGCAATTAAATTATTTTTTTTCATCTTCTTTATCGGAGCATTTCTTACTTCAAGTGCTCAGATGAAGTTGAAAGTAGATAGTTTATCTGTTGTAAAAATCCAAAGTAAGGCGCAATCAAGTGAATTTTCACTTTTACCATTAATGGCAAGAGGTGGCGAAATTTCGAAAATGGAAAATGGAAACGATGTGATTTTTTTTCCGGCATCAAGTCCTACAAACGAAAAAATTGATTGGAAATTAGAGAATTCGGTACCTTCAGGATTATGGGAGATTGAAATTAGCTTTTTTCAACCCGAAATTGGATTAGCATCCAATCAGTTGCTGGCATTTGAAGACAAGAGTGGCGAATTGATTGCAAAGATTGATTTGTATAACATGGGTTTTTCAAAAGGCAATTATAGTCATAAAGTTGGGTTGTTTAATAGCAAAAAAGTATTGAAAATTTCGCTAATTAAAGGTTGGCAACGAAGTATTAATAGCGTTGGTATTACTTCGATACGGATAAAACCGGCATTAAATACTTCGTATGAGAACACATTATTTGTATTTCAAGTACCGGTAAATGAGCGCAAAATATCACTTCCAATTCCTTTACCAGCAGGAGTTTATATAGTAAATGCAAAAAAGAAAATTGCATTAAACTGGAAATTTCCTGATGGACGTACTTTTACAACCCCAAAGTCAGTGGAGCAACGGGTATTTCTTGAAAGTACAGCACAACCTTTCCTAACTTCGGGTGATTCAGTGTCGGAAATCCAACTTACACATTACCCAATACAGGGTAGTCCTGATATGAGTAGTGCAGGGAAAATGCCTTTAATGACACTTAGCGATACTACCAAAATTGAAACGCAAAGTCTTAAATTGATTGGTTACAAAGGGAAAAAACTACCGCAACTTGACTTATTGCCAAACCAAAAGAAAATGGCGGTTGTAACCAGTTGGGACGATGGACAAATGAAGGATATTGACGTAATGGAATTGCTTGTCAAATACGGTATGAAAGGGACTTTTTATATGAATCGTAATTCAAAAATGATTCCTTATTTAAGTCAACTTGAAGCGAAAGGTATGGAAATTGGTGCTCATTCCTGGTCACATCCTGCATTTAACAATTCAACACCAAAACGTTGTTTGGATGAGGCAGTAGAAATGCGCCGTTTTCTGGAGAAAGAGCTGAATCATCCTGTATTTTCGTTTGCATATCCATTTAATTATGTTGCTGCGTATGATGCCGAAGGCGATTATGTATTACGGTCGATACGTCAAGCGGGTTATTGGTCAGGTCGCCCTACAACTCAAGGTGATAACAAGATAGATAGCATTATTGAGCCATTGGCTATGCGCCCCAATTTTCATTTTAACTCTGGTAAAACAAAAATTAAAGCGAAGTTTGACCAATTGCTACAAAACCCCGGCTCAATCCTCTATATTTGGGGACATAGCTATGAATTAGCAGGCAATGGGCAACAAACGCTGGAAGAAGTGCTTGGGGCTGTTGGGAACCACCCTGATGTGTGGTATGCCACATTAGGTGAATTGATGATTTGGCAATATACAAGAAATCAGTTGCAGATTGAATTAAGTAAAAAGAATAGAAGTGGAAATGAATTTATACTAAAAATGCCTTGGTTGAATCCTTACTTGCGTCAAATTCCACTGAATATTTCTATGCCTGAAGGAGTTAAAGAAGTTGTCTGGAAAGGGGAAAAAATTCAGGTGAAAAATGGGTATGTTCAGCTTTCGTGGTAATTATTATCAACATATTTTCAAAAATCACAAAAAAATCAACAACAGAACTATTATTTTAAAAATCTAATAATATGAATATAGAGAGCAAAAAAAATAACTTTTATAAGTGGGAATTATTAGGTCTGTTGTATGTGGCATTTGTTTGTCAGCAAGCCGACAGGCAGCTTTTCAATGTGCTCTTGCCATTGATGAAAGCAGATTTGGGATTCAGCGATGAGCAAATGGGATTGATTTCCACGGTATTATTTTGGTCGTATGGCTGTTTGGTGCCTTTTGCAGGAATGATGGGTGATATTTTTAGTCGCAAGAAAATAATTGTTTACAGTTTATTTTTCTGGAGTTTATGTGCAATGCTTACGGGTTTTGGGGTTTCATTTATATTCTTCATAATCGTTTGGGGTATTCTTACAGGCGGAAGCGAATCCTTTTTTCCACCCAATGCATCAGCCGAAATTAGTTTATTTCACATCAAAACCAGAGGAATAGCACTGGCAATTTATCAATCAGGGCTGTACTTAGGCATTATCGGAAGCGGTTTTATTGCGGGTTATCTCGGTGAGAACTATGGATGGCGAGTGCCCTATTATTTGTTTGGTGGTTTTGGAGTTATTTGGGCTATTGTATTGATGTTCCGAATGAAAAAGAAACCAGTTGAAATTAAAACAAATCAGGCAAAAACTGAAAAAGTAGCCGTTTCAGTTGCAATAAAATATGTATTGAA
This sequence comes from Paludibacter sp., assembly GCA_049317965.1. Classification (GTDB taxonomy): domain Bacteria; phylum Bacteroidota; class Bacteroidia; order Bacteroidales; family Paludibacteraceae; genus Paludibacter. Next base: position 2,621 of record JBMOHG010000025.1, on the reverse strand, counting down.
AAAACCAGCTTTTTGGTGTTTGGCAATGGCATTTTCGGGGATGGTGTTTGTAAATGCCGGTTACATGACCTGGATGCCAACTTATCTGTACGAGAAATTTAATTTATCGCTATCCAATGCCGGTTTTTCATCGGTTTTCTACCATTATTTAGCCGCTTTTGTAGGCGTTCTAATTGGTGGTTGGTGGTCGGATAAATGGATGAAAAAGCAAAAATCAGCCCGTTTTTTGGTACAAGCCATTGGTTTACTTTTAGGTGCACCATTTATTTACATGATTGGCGCCTCTTCTGAATTGTTCATGATTTATCTGGCACTGACTGTTTTCGGACTGTTTAGAGGTATTTACGATTCAGGAATTTACTCTTCGTTATACGAAATAATAGAGCCACGCTATCGCTCCACTGCTACCGGACTAATTTTGATGTTTGCCTTTATTACCGGCGGACTTTCGCCTTACATTATGGGTGTGTTGAAACCAACATTGGGCATAGCAAACTGCATTTCACTTATTTCGGTAGTGTATGTGTTTGGTGCAGTAGCATTGTTTGTTGGAGTAAAATTTTTGAAACGTGATCAGTATATTGAAAAAATTGCATAAATAATAAAATTATGGGAACTAAAGAAAGATTAAATTTAGAAGGTCACAAAGCATTGATTACCGGTTCAAGTCAGGGAATTGGAGCCGCTGTGGCTTTGTCGCTTGCAGAGTTTGGAGCCGATGTGGTTATTCATTGTCGTGGTGAAGTAGAAAAAGCAAATGCGGTTGCAGAAAAGGCAAGAGCTTATGGCGTAAATGCAGCGGTTATTGTTTGTGATTTAACAGCATCCGATGCACACGAACAATTGTATAAATTAGCTACCGAAGCCATTGGGAATATAGATATTCTGGTTTTGAATGCTGCTTTGCAAATTCGCAAAAAATGGTATGAAATAACCTCCGAAGAGTTTGACAAACAAATTCAGGTTACTTTTAAAAATAATTTGTTCTCGATTCAACTTTTTTCGAAATATATGATCGAAAAAGGTTGGGGAAGAATTATTACCATGGGAAGTGTAAATCAGCACAAACCACATGTGGATATGATGGTGTATGCAGCGTGCAAAAGTGCTCAGGAGAATATGGTTCGGAATTTGGCGAAACAAATTGGCAACAAAGGTGTAACGATTAACAATATTGAAGTTGGTGTAGTGGATACTGCACAAAACACTGCGATTTTGGAAAATCCTGAATATATGAAATTAGTATTAAGCAGAATACCCCTTGAGTATATTGCTCTTCCACAAGATATTGCACCATTGATTAATCTGCTTTGTTCGGATGCAGGCAGGTATTTTTGTGGTGCCAATATTCCTATTGATGGTGGAATGAGTATTCTTTAATTTTATAAAAGTCAAATAATCAAATAAATATAGTTATGAGTGTAGATCAATACAAAAAAGAAGTTGGCATGATGAATCTGGAGAATCTGATTGCCTCACGTGAAGGGATTTCAACAGTAACGTTTCCAATTCCGGACAAAGAATTATTGAGCCGTTTTGAGCAACTTTATTTAGGTGCAGTAAACGATGTTTTGCGTGAATTTTGTCTGTTGGATCAAGCATTGCCCGGAAGAATAAAATCACTGCGGGAATATCAAACAGTTGCAGGTTTTGCATTTACTGTAAAAAGTGCACCCAACGTTAAAGTTCAGGGAGAAATGGAATTTCGCGTTAAAATGTTGGACGAAATGAAGGAAGATGATTTTGTGGTTTGGGATACAAGTCGAGATGAACATGCAACTCTTTGGGGTGGTGTGATGACTGCTACTGCCAAAGGAAAAAAAATGAAAGCAGCTTGCATTGATGGTGGAATACGTGATACGCATCAAATTCTGGAAGCTGATTTTCCATTGTTTTACGAATATCGTATTTCCAATGGTAGTTTAGGAAGATGCTTAATTTCTCATTATCAGATTCCGATTAAAATTGGTGATACAACCATCAAACCTGGAGATATTATATTGGGCGATGTGGATGGAGTGCTGGTTGTGCCAAGAGATATTGCTTATGATGTATTAATGCGGGCAGAAGAAATAAAAGAAAACGAGAAGGTCATTTTTGGTTGGGTTCATGATGGTCAATCGAGTAAAGAGATATCGGATAAAGGTGGATATTTTTAATTGATATTTTGAAATAATTTAAGAGAAAAATTGAGTACTAAAATTTGTTTTTAGTCCCTTTTATATAATGATTTGGATAGCATAAGGCGTTGTACTAATGCTATCCTTTTTTCTATTATAAGCAAAACTTTAAATCTATGTTTAGAATTTCATGTATTATTACTTATTGTTTTTTATCAATTCATCTTTTTAGTCAATCTGCAATACCTCAACTTGGTAAAAATACTAATATTGAAGTAATTGCTGCTATGACACCGGAAGAAAAAGTTTCAATGGTAATGGGACTTGGATTGGAAGATGAGGCTCAGGCAGTTTTATCAAAAATAGCTCCGGGGGTTCAGGGAGTGACATACTCAATTCCTCGTTTGGGAATTCCATCTGTCATTTTTTGCGATGGTCCAGCCGGTACTCGATTAATGAATATCAAAGGTACAGATAAAACGTTTTTTACCGCATTTCCGG
>JBMOHG010000024.1:0-17423 GCA_049317965.1 Paludibacter sp. | reverse complement strand
AATTTGGGAACCGCATTTCAAACGAAGAATTTCTGTTGAATTACATTGTTGACTTTACAGAAGCCGATTTTGCCAATCGGTTAGTAGCCGAAATAAATGCTGAATTACCTGCTGAGCAAGCAACTCATATTTCATCTGAAGAAATGGAACGAGTGGCAAACTTGAAAGGAATAACTACAAAAGTGCTTTTCATTGAGTTGCTGAACAAAGACTTTATTGATACTGATAAAGCTATTTTGACAGATAAGTTGGATGATTTTTACCAGGAATATCCAGAGTTTAATGTAACCCGACTGGTAGGAAATAAGGTCATTGACAAGAATAAAAATCAACGAAATACAGTAAAAGTTCGTGCAGCTCAATTCGATGAACTAAAAGAGCTTTGGGCTGCAATCAACAAGAAATATGTGATTTTCTATGATAAAGATGTTGACAGTTCCATTGCCAATGATTTACAAAGTTTATTACAAGATGGAGTTTTTGGTTTACAGGAAATTACAACTGACCGTCAGACCATCAAAGCAGGTAAAGATAAAGTTGAGGTAGTAAGTAAAGCGGGTGAAACGTATTTTATAAGCGGTAGAAAATTGAGTTATAATGTGTTTCTGAAAAGAATAAATAAAGCCACTTCAATCCCAATTAAAATACTACACAGTGCTATAGTTCAATATACTAAGGAAAATATGGAATTCAATCCTGCATTTATCAATGAAAACTCCTTAGGACGATTCTTATCAAAATTTACAGATTGGAAATACGACAATTTAAACGGTCGCTTCAATTATAAGCAAACCACTTATACACCAAGTTCAACAAAACTAACCAATGTTGATGGTTCAATGAAAGACGAGGTTGTACAAGGTGAAATTGGAACAAATTTATTAAAAGGTGAACCTTCGGGCAAGTATTTATATGATTTGATTGCTTACGATTCACCTCTGGAATGCAAAAACATCATGGAAAACATAGAAAACGTGGAGGTTTTCGGAAAAATACCACGACGCAGCATTTCAATTCCCACAATTGGAAATGATTCTTATAGTCCAGATTTTATGTATGTTGTAAATAAAAAAGATGGCAAAAAAGAATTAAATATAGTCATTGAAACGAAAGATATTGGCAGTGAATCTGTTTTGCGTGGTGAGGAAGCAATGAAAATTAATTGTGCCGAGAAATTCTTTAATCAACTCACATTGGATGGATACAAAGTATCATTTAAAAAACAATTGAATAATGTAGGTGTAAAGTCGATAATACAAGAAATATGCAAATTAAGCATTTGTTAATATTTCATTGGATTAAAAACACACGAAATATGAAATTATTCAAAACCAAGCACGCCAAATATCTGATTATTCTTCTCTTAATCTTTCAAACACCCTATTGGCACAACCAAAACTCCATCTGCTCTTCTGTAGGCTACGTTGCCACCGGTGAGTACCATTAGGAACGAAGGTTTATTCATTTTTTCAGTATCTACTTTTGATGTGAGTTTTATTAAATTTGCGGCCGCTTGGTCGATTTGGGAATTTCCAAGTTTCACCTCTACCGCAGCCCATCGACCATCGTGGAGTTTAATGATTAAATCAGCCTCGAGTTCATTTTTGTCCCTATAATGAAAAATAACTCCATCTAATGCTTGTGCATATACCCTTAAATCGCGTGTACAAAGCGATTCGAATAAAAATCCGAAAGTTTTAAAATCTTTCAAAATTCCCTTAGCATCTGTCCTCAGCATTGCTGCGGCAATTGATGGATCTACAAACTGACGTTTATTCATTGAACGGATAGCAGTTTTGGACCGCAATGACGGCTGCCAAGCAGGAACATCTTCAATCACATAAATCCATTGAAGGGCGTTAATGTATCCGTTAAGAGTTTTATCCGAAATTTGAGAGTGATTCGCCTTAATATCATCTATAATAGTTTTAGAAGTATTTGCTTTTTCCATTCTGAAATTGACAGTCCTGTTTTTGTTTTTAATGAACGTTTCATGGAACTTACTGATCCAAATCCACTGCGTTGAGCAAGCGTATCGTTAGCGTAGTGAGGATTTTCCAAAAATATATTTTCTAGCTCATACAACCTGTAGAAATTTACAAAAGAACAGAAATTCTGATTGTAATGCTGGTTTATAACAGCAGATATAAACGAGCGGTTAGTCCCGACTATTCGTGCCAATTCATTAATAGTTAATTGGTTGTCTAAAAATAGTTTATTTTCTTCAAACTCTATAATTAATTTGTATAAAACTTTTTTTTGTGCTTCCTGATACAATTCCTGTTCGATATTATTAAATAAACTCATCTCATTTTCCTGCTCAAAAGTTGGGTTAACCGGCTTTTGTTTCATTCCCATATAACCTACTATATAGAATGTTAAGGATAAAACAGTCCAGATAATATAAATGGAGTATTCTTTCACTATGATAAATTGTCTGCCGGCAGCAACTGCAATAAAGCAGATAATACTAGCATAAACAATAGTTGTGCTTAATTTTTTCGCATTATGGAATTTCCCATCGATTATATCTGAATAATATTCTTCTGCTTTTGCCCCATATTTTTTTATCAATGAATAACTTCCTATAAAGCAGGCAATAGTAATTATCATGAGTTGAATCCGCAGAATCAGTCGTATAATGTTGAGGATATTAATGTAAGTTGATTCATTATAAGCATGTTCATTGAACAGCCATGTTCGATATTCATTGCTCGGTGTAAAAAATACTGCGGTGATATAAACAACTACTGTAATATTAGGAATCAGCAAATAGATTCCGTGTTTTTTGAACGAAAACACAGAATCTACTGTCAGAAGGCGAAAGTAGATATAGAATAAAGGAAATAGTAAACTTCCAAATAGATAAAGTAAAATATCAACATATACATAAAGTTCGGGGTAAGGGGCGAAGTACAAAAAATGGAAAAAGAAAGAAATAGCTATCAAAAATAACAGTTTAGACAAAAGCATCCTGGGCGCATTTTGATTTTCATTATTTATTGTCAATGCTATTGCCCAGAATAATGACACATAAACAGGTGTTAAAAGGAATATTATTCTAATCATAATTAATATTATTTAAGGCAATCAAATCAAAAAAAACACGAACAAAAAAACTGAAAACTATTTTTTCCACTATTTTAACAAGCCGTAAAATTTAGGACAAGCGCTGAATATTTGTCCGAAAAACTCAGTAATTATTACTACAAGAATCTTACAAGTAGTTATTTTTATCTTTATTTATTCAAATAAATTTACCTTTTGGACAAAGAAAAATACCTTTTGAGCAGTTTTGAGAATATGAATTTAATAACTTTGTCACAAAATTACAAATTAAAACTCTCTTATTAAATTATTTGACCAATTTTTCTTTACTAAAGGAAATATCAACATTAAAAATAATAAAATATGAAAACAATTAACCTCTTTTCTTCGCTATTAGATAATCTATTTAGCGAAAGAATTATTTCGGGAAATGTAATTTCAAAAACAAGAAAAGCACATTTGTACAGCAAAGTCTTTATGCTTTTTATCCTATTTGCCTCCGTTCAGGTAAAAGCAAACACTTATTTTGACCCAACAAATACAAATCATTTAAATGTAACAGTGCCAACTACTATTCCAGAAAAGTATTGCTATGTTGATTTCAGGGTTTTAACTTATGATGTTAATGGAGAGGATGATAGAATGTTAAAAATGAGCGTCAGGTATATCAGAGGTCCCAAAGATACCGTTTTGGTTCTGATCCACGGAGCTGGTGATAAAACTCCTATTTTAAACTGGATACCAGTGAATACAATTGTAGCTGGTTATTTTGTAAAATTAGGTGACGATAATTCTGGAGGGATCTATTATTCTAAATATCGATGGTTTTATCCTCAGAGTTTAATTGGACAAACAGTGAATCTGAGTTTTAAGTCAGACTGGGATTTGAATTGGTATTATTCGGGAGATCGTATCCATTATTATAGAACTTATAATAATTTAAAAATAACGTTACCTTCATTTACCCCAACGCCAATAACTAGTCCATTGTTGCAAGTAATAGATGGTACTTCGGATAGTAAGTGGTTTAATTTTTCCTGGACTACCTATGATGCAACAAATGGTACAACTAAGCTAGAATTGTATAATAGTGCTGATTATTCTACCAAAATTTACAGTTCAACAATAACAAATGGAAGTGCAGGTAATGTAAATATACCATTGGGATTGTTGAATACCAAAAATACAGTATGGCCAAAGTTAGTTTACACCATCACATCAACTTACCCAGAAACTAAAATATATGAGTGTAATATGGCGGCTGTGAGTGTTGCCGGTTTTACATATCCAAAAATAAGTTCTGTTACATTTAATTCATGTACCAAAACAACAACACTGAATTGGACTAATACAGATCCAGCTCTACTAGATCCGAAATCAAAAACTTATATTTACAGAAAAAGCAATAACTTATACACACTGCTCACGCCAAGCGGGCTGGCAAAGAATATTCTCTCCTACAACGATGCGGATGCTGCATTGGTATGGGATACTCAATACACCTACATAGTTCGAACTTGCCCCGATTATTTAACCCCAAGTGCCGTATCGTTTACAAATGCTACAGCAGCTACTTATTTGCCGGAGTTATTATCATTATCGAATGTTGTCACAGGCAGACAAAAAATTGATTTTAGTAACTTTATGGCTACTCCTATTATTACAGGAAGTACGGGCAATATAACTTTAACATGGAAAGCGACCTGGTGTACAGATAACCCAAAATATCTTACTTTATTAAGGACAAATGATAAAAATTCATCAGATATTGTTTCTGTACAGGTGTTGGGAAACACATTAAAATATGTTGACGCAACTGCAAATACACTTACCCCCTATAAATATTGTTTGATTGCCGATAATGCAGGCCGTAATGATTCTAGTGCATGGAAATCGGCAAAAATCATTGACCAATGTAAATTTAAAAGTATGACGGCCACTAAAGGTGTCCTGAATGATCGCGTCCGATTGTCGTGGGAGATTAACAAAGCGCTGAGCAATAAATATATTATTTACAGAAAAGTGTACGACAATAACTCAACTTTATTTGATTATGAAATGATTGGCGAAAAACAAACGACCAACACCATTGACACCTATGAAGATTTATCGGTATCACCCGGTATTTTGTATAAATATAAAGTGGTCTCCTATTATGCAACTGTAACAGATACAATATATGTAAACACTGCCGACTCAGTAGGTTTGGGATTTAGTCAGCCTATTGGTACTATTAGTGGTAATGTAGCTTTTGGCTCGGGTACCGCTGTAGAGAGCGTAAATGTTTCGGTTGAGAATACCGATACAGACCAAAAGCTTTATAAAAGTCTTGAATTCAACACGTCTGATGCAGGTAAAGGAGGAACAATAAGGTTTAATAAACCACTCAAACACGGCTGTATTGCCAACGGATTTACCTGGCAGGCCTGGGTAAAAGCACCAAATCGAAGTCAAGTGAATGCAACCATCTATGAAATGATGGGTGAATATGCAGTTCGAATTAATGCTGACAGAATCAATGTATTTATCAATGGGAATTCTGTTACAGTTCCACTGATTAGTTCTGATATTAGTTCTATAAGTTCTAATAAATTTTTCCAGCTTTCAGTGAGCTATAACAAGAGCAGCAAGTATTTGAGACTTTATAAAAACGGGGTATCAACTGACAGTGCTTATGTATCAAATACATACACATGTGCAAATTCGGTGGAAGCAAAATTAGCCTCATCGTATCAAACGGGTGGAATAAATTTCTTGGGCAATGTAGATGAAATGCGCTTATGGAATAGGGCATTAACATCAACTGAAATCAGTTTAAACTTTGACCGTTACCTATCCGGGTCAGAAACTGATTTGGTGGGGTATTGGCAAATGGACGAAGGCATTAATATTTTTGCTTTTGATAAATCGAATAACAGCAAAAGTTACAACGAAAACCACATTAGCTTAGTTGGTGGAGCATGCTCAGACTCAGTACCAACCCTTGCACAACTTAGCATCAAATCTACTACAGACAAGAACGGTAATTACCTGATACAAGGGGTCCCTTATAGGGGCAATGGATCGACTTATAACGTAATACCAGCACTGGGTACGCATGAGTTTGAGCCTAGCAGCCAACAACTTTTCATTGGTGGAGTCAGTTCGGAGGTACAAAGCAAAATCAGCTTCAAAGACATTTCATCCTTTACTGTAAGTGGGCAAATATTTTATGAAAACACCAATTATCCTGTTGCAGATGTACAATTTGCAGTAGATGGAAGCACTTGTACCAGAGATAATCAATTGGTAGTTACAGATGTAGATGGAAAGTATGAAATTGATGTACCCATCGGAGAACACAAAATTACATTATTTAAAAATGGGCATATTTTTGTTAATGCTTATACTGATGCCACATTAATCTTGGGTCAAACCTACAATTTTAAAGAAAACAAAACGAATATCGATTTCAATGACCTTACCAAAGTAACATTAGTAGGAAGAGTGGTAGGGGGTGCTATACAAGCGGCTAAACAGATTGGTTTTAACCGTAGTACAGCCAATATAGGTCAGGCAAAGGTGAAGTTACAACCAAAATTAGGTCAAAAATACCAATTAAACTACTTTTCAACTGACTCTTTGGTATTAGGCAATGGTAATTCGAGTATTTTCAGTACTGCAAAAGTGGCAAAAGGATCGGATATTATCAATATTACTACCGATTCAACCAACGGTGAATTTTTAGTGATGGTTCCTCCAATTCCAATGAAAATAACTGACGTTCAAGCAATAGGCATTGACAAGTCGTATTTTAAATTGGAAAATCAACCCTATATAGATATGATGCCTTTGTTTACATCAGTTGATACTATTCATTACGGCACAAAAATTATTGATAATAAAACAGTTATACTTATTGATTCTTGTGTTTATAATCAAAAGCTAAATTTAACTTACTTGACTCCGACACCCGTATTTACAATAAATGATTTGACATACACTTGTGAAGCTTATGGTGATACATTATTTTATTATACCGACCCAAATAATGCATTAAATAATGATACAATACCATTGGTTTCTGCCACGAATGGAGTTGTAAGTTATAAAATGAATAATCCTGTTTTCACACAAGGCAACAATTATTATTTCAAAGTTCATGCCTACGAAAAGTACGTTCATCCCAAATCTAAGGTTGAAGATATCGTTCCTTTAAGCGGAATGCCTTTTGAAATTGAGAATAAACTAGGAGCTAATTCCATTATAACCGAATATGTATTAGATTCTTTAGGTATGTACACATATAAATTTATGGCTGGTAATCCAGTTTTGATAGGCAATCACACAATGGGAATGACAGCAACTATGCAATACAATGGAAGTACTGTGAACTGGATGAATGGAACAGAAACAGGTCTTAGAGGAATTGTATTGGGAGCTGTTCCTGCAGGGGGTGTCGATTTCGTTACAAAAGGGCCGGATCAGGTCATTGCCGTTTTACGGGATCCTCCGGGAAGCAATAGTTATGCTACACTCGAAAAAGGATCTACCTTCACGAATACTCGTTCGTATAAAGGGATAGGTACTGAGTCAACAGGTCATAAATTTACCGCAAATTTAGGTGGTGAGGTTTCATTAGTAACGGGAATTGGAGTAGCTACTACCGTTGAAACTGCTAATAAAAATGACCTTGGTATTGGCATCGAGCAATCAGTAACCGGCTCAGATGCAACATCTCGGGTAGAATCATTTTCAATTTCAGAGTCGATAAGCACATCTTCGTCTCCTAGTTATGTGGGAGCAAATGGGGATGTATATATTGCCAATTCCACTAATATCGGATTTGCTAAATGTACACAATTAAATCTGAAACCTACTGCAAATACCCTAAGTTTCAACAGTAGTGATAGTTATATTTTCGTCCCAATGGGCGATTCGACTTCATTTAGATATACACAAAATCATATAGTTACCCAATTGATACCGGGACTTAAAAACTTGAGAAAATCTATTCTGAAAACTGTGGTGAATACAGATCAATACACTAAAGGCAGTAGATCGATTTATCTATCATCATTGGATTCAGAAAATTCAAATTTTGGACAGCCAGACACTTATGTTTGGATTCCCCCTTTAATTGAACCAATGTTAATGATAGATTCGGTAACATTCTACACTAATCAAATTAACCATTGGGAAAACATTATCCGCAGGAATGAAATGGAAAAACTTTGGGCTTCGGACAAATCACCTATTGGTAATACAAGTTCAATCAAATACGACAGAACAAACCTATCATTTGATGCCGGAACTGTCTTATCAAAATCAATCACACGCACATCGTCTTGCGAATCGACAAATGAAGTGGAGTGGAATTTAAATGTTGCAGCATCAATAGAATCGGGATTGACGGTCAATAAATTTGGATTTACTCTCAATAACGAAGTGAAAACAGGAGGGGGCGAGGTGAAAACTACAAGCAGCTCTACTGAAAACACAATCACTTATAGTTATACATTAGAAGATGGGGATGATGGCAACTATTTTTCAGTGGATGTGTTTACACCTCAATCGCAAACTGTACCAGCTAAACCGAAAACTAACTTTAACAAGGCAGTACCAAGCTATGTGGTTTCAACGGTAGAGCACGAAGGAGGTCCTATTTTTGTAACCCGCGGCGGAGCTACATCCTGTCCTTATGAAAAGGGCGATTCAACTATTTGCTATGTAAATGCTTCTAATAAACCAGAAGCATTAAGTACCCCAACGGTGCAGATAGAAAAACCTGGACTTGAAGTGCTCATTCCTACTGTTGGCGGTATTTCAAGTGGTAAACAAGCTTCTTTTGAATTGGTTTTACAAAATCTATCATCAAGTAGTACTGCTTCATGGTTTCAACTATCTGTAGATCCTGCATCAAATCCGTATGGCGCCATAATCAGTATAGATGGAACTCCATTAACAGAACCGCGCTTATTCTTGGTAACCAGTACACCTATGCACAAAATAGCCCGTATCAGTCAGTCCAGTACTGATGACCTTAATTTTGAGAATTTGCGTTTCGATCTTTCTTCGCCATGTCAATTCGATATTACAGCCACAGCGTATGTTACAGCCAATTTTGTTCCTTCGTGCAGCGATTTGACTTTGCAAATTGATGACAGAACACTGAATTCAGAAACTGGAAGTGATCTTACTGTTGTTCTCAAAGATTTCGACAAAAGTTATAAAAACTTTGGTGGTATCCGGTTGCAGTACAAAGGCGTAAATGAATTGAACTGGAGCTTGGCAAAAGAATTTGTATTGGACAGTGCCATCATGAAACCTTCAAAAGGCTTCACAAAAATAGGCTTAGATGATGTTACGCTTACCTATAAATTCCCTATGGAAACTGACCCTGATCAGACTTATCAATTTCGTGCCAGAACGGCATGTACGGGCGACATATATAATGAGTCAGATATTATTACAGTAGTAAAGGATATGAAAAGACCACTTTCCATGGGACTTCCATCTCCATCAAACGGAATTTTAACCCCTGAAACCGAGGTATCGGTTACATTCAACGAAAGTATTCAAGCCGAAAAAATTGCATCTACCGACATCAAGGTATATGGCGTTCTCAATGGCTTCACTGAAACCGACAATGTTGGACTAACTTTTGATGGGACACAAAAAGCATTTACCGAATTGCCGCTTAATTTACAAAGCAGTTCATTCACAATAGAAGGTAAATTCTTAGCAAATTCGGGGAATACAGCCGGTACAATATTTAGTGTGGGCGAAGGTGCCGACAAAATTGCGTTGCAAATGGTTGGAAACGATTTAAAGGTTATAGCAGGTAACGACTTTTCCAAACAAACTGCTTTGAATGCAGATGCCAGTTTCCAATACTTTGCATTAAGCTACGATGCGGTAAATAAAACACTGGCAATGATGCTTTGGAGTAATGCAAATAAAACGAAGATGACACTCTTCACTGAAACTTTATCAAACGGAATAGCACCGGTAGGAAGACTGATTATCGGCGAAAATTTCAATGGGTCACTTCGTCAGATAAGTGTATGGAATGAACAACGTACCTACGGAACTATAACCGAAAGTAGATCTGTATCAAAAACCGGAAAGGAATTGAATCTAGCCGGATATTGGGCTATGGATGAAGGTTATGGAACTTTGGCAGTGGATAAAGCACGTGGACGCAACCTAACAATAGGAAGTTCCTGGTTTATTACTCCAATGGGCTTGGCAGCAACATTAAACGGAACCAACCAAATAGTTGCAAAATCAGGTCACATTCCACTTACAACTGAAAATGACTTTGGTATAGAATTCTGGTTCAAGGGAGCAACGGGTCAGAAAAATGCGACTTTGTATTCATGTGTTTATGATACCATTGCAAGTAAAAATCTTTCGGTGGCATTTAATACCGATGGAAATTTAACGTTGGCAAGCAATGGAAATTCTTATCTGATACCATCTGGTACAGTGCTGAACGATACATGGCATCATTTTGCCTTGAGTGTTATGCGCGGTGGAAATGCCAATGTGTTTATTGATGGGGCTTCAAAATATCAAACATCTGCTACCAATATCGGTGGTATGGAATCTGATTCAATCACTTTTGGTGCTCTGCGTTCTTATTTAAACGGAGCAACAAAGGCTACTATCTCCAACAAATTTACAGGTTCGATTGACGAAGTACGGGTTTGGAATAATGCTTTAACAACTGAGAATGTCAATTTGAATATGCATTCAAAATTGGCAGGAACTGAAACAGGATTAATTGCCTACTATCCATTCGAGAAGTTTAATAGTTCGGATGATGTTGTTTCCAGTCTAACAGATGCCTCAATACCTGCCTCTATTTTGGTGAGCAATGGGGGTATAGCCACTGGAAATAATGTTAGCTTCACCAACAACACGGCTGCTATTAAAGTTACCCGACCTAGAACATTGGTAAATTCAAGCTTCACTGCATCAGACAACAAAATCATTATCAACATCAATGAAGATGCTGACATGATTGAAAATTGTGTGCTGGAATTTGAAATGGAACGGATAATGGATCTAAATTCAAACCGCATGGCTTCGCCTTTGAAATGGACGGCGTTTGTGAATATGAACCGTTTGAAATGGGAAACCGAATCTGTGGATCTGACCAAGGAAGTGTTGAACCCATTAACTTTCAATGCCGTTATTTCTAACAGCTCAGGCAAATACGAAAACTATGTCATTACCGGTTTACCAAGTTGGTTGTCGGTTAATAAAACTCAAGGTACACTCAGTCCATTAAACAAAACGACACTTGTCTTTACAGTTGACAAATCGACCAATGTGGGTTCTTATGAATGCGACATCCGTTTGACAGGAAGTAAAAATATAGACGAAATTTTACCAGTCATATTGAAAGTTACAGGACCTCGTCCCGATTGGAGCGTAAATCCATATGATTATGAATCATCGATGAATGTGATTGGTCAAATTAAAATTGAAGGTGTATATCAGGAAGATCCTGAAGATATGCTTGCTGCATTCAAAGGAACAAAATGTATTGGTATAGCAAGTCCTCAGTTCGACAAAACCAAAAATGGATATATTTTATATATGGATATTTATGGAAATAGTGCTGACAATGGACAACCACTTACATTCAGTTTGTGGGATGCCGGAACGGGGAGAATTTATCCTGGAGTAGATGTGGTAGGTAACTCTATTAACTATATTTCTTCTAATATAGTTGGAAGTATATTAATTCCACAAATTTTCAATGCAACCGACAAAGTTGAACAACAATTAACCTTAAAACAAGGCTGGAACTGGATTTCAACCAATGTTACCAACACGCAACCCACTTTGATTAATCAGTTCAAAATGGGAATGGAAGCTGCAGGTATTCAGTTAAAATCACGTACAGGGTATATTGATTATGCTAATAGCACTTGGGTAGGAAATGATTTTGATTTAAATCAAACAGCCATGTATATGCTAAAAACAAATCAGGCAAAAACGCTCAAAATAGTTGGAGCAACGGCAAAACCTGCTGATTTCGCTATGGTTATCAATCCTCTCTGGAATTGGATTGGTTATGTGCCACAATTTGTAACACCTGTTAAAGATGCCCTGGCTGGTTTGGCAGTTACAGATGGTGACCAGATAAAAAGTCAGATTGGTTTTGCAAGTTACTCTAAGGGAGCATGGTATGGCAGCCTTCAGTATATGATACCAGGACTTGGATATATGTATAAATCAATGAATTCAGCTGCTACAGTTTTCAATTATCCGTCACAGTATTTTGCCTCTTCAAAAATTAGTAAGCAGGATGAAAATACTTACCCTATGAAGTGGATAGTTGATCAGAATAAGTATCAAATGAGCATGACTGTTACGGGTGCTGTTTCTATTGATAATACTGAAGTTACAAATAGTAATATGCAGGTTGCAGTATTTGTAGGTGATGAATGTCGTGGAATATCAACATTGAAATATGTGGATACTTATCAGCGGCATATGGCATTCCTAATGGTTTGGGGAAATTCAGAAGATGTGAATAGTAAAATCACTTTCAGGAGCTTTGATCCTACAAATAATCAGGAAATGACTTCAGCTGAATCTCTTTCCTTTGTTCCTGATAATATTACCGGTTCACCTGCTAATCCATATAAGATTAATTATATCATTTCAAGAACTGATAATGTAAATCTGAATTCACTGAAAGTATATCCAAATCCGGTTATTGACATACTTCACTTTAATTCAACAACTGATATGATTGAAGAGATTGAAATTGTTGATAATTTAGGACGTGTTTTAATGTCTGATTATAAGTTAAATAAAAATGTGCTTCATGTTGACAAATTAGTTCCGGGTATTTATACCTTGCGGATTAAGTCAAATGGAAAAATAAATAATCAGTTATTTATTAAGAAGTAAAAGTGATGAATATATAGAAGAGGTTACCAAACAGGTAAACCTCTTCTGTATATTTCCAGAATGAATACCTATAAATAATAGAATAAAATGAAAATTAGCACACGGATATATTTTAGCAAATCTGTAATACTACGATTGGTACTTTTTACTTTTATATTCACTCCAACACTCGCATTGGGGCAAATAGTAGCATGGCAATTTGGTACTCCAGCTTCATCCGGAAATGAACCAACGTATAATGCCAGTACCAATAATATCCACCTGAATACATCAATTCTTTCGAGGGGAATTGGAGTTCGTGCTACTAGTTTAGCCAGAGGATTTGTTGCTTACGATTGGTCAACATCTACTGCCACAGCAGCAGTAAGTGCAAATGATTATTTTGAGTTTAGCATTCAAGCAAATACTGGTTATAGGGTATCATTGAGTTCCTTAGATACCAGATTATTAAGCTATTATTATTCATCAGTGACTCATGGACCAACTGATTATTTATGGAAATACAGTATTGATGGAGGTAGCAGCTTTAAAACATTTTATCAAGGAACAATTAATCCAAGTTCAAACACTTCAGGAACTAATCAATATCAAATTAATTTACGTACGATATCTGATTTACAAAATGTATTATTCACCTCGTCTGTTAAATTTAGACTTTATGCATGGGGCACAAGTTCTGTTATTGCGAATGGATATTTTGGTTTTGGAACTACACCCTCCAATTTAACAACTAGCTGTCTGGCAGTAGGTGGGAGCGTTGAACTATTAACAATGACTCCTTATGCCTCAAGTCTTGATGTTGCAAAATCTTCAAATAGTAAAATAACTACTGAGGTGACTTCAAACACCATATGGACAGCCGAATCTGATCAGAGCTGGTTAAACGTAAATTCCGGTGGGACAGGGAATGGAACGCTCACCTGTACTGCAACGTCAGATAATCCATTTATCACCACCCGTGTTGCCACAGTAACACTGAAAGCAACAGGAATAACCAATAAAACAGTAACCATAACACAGGATGCAGGCGATGCCACCCTATCAGTATCAGGAACATCTACAGAAGTAGCTAAAGGAAACAGCAGTTCAGCAAGTCTTATTGTAACTTCAAACACCACCTGGACAGCCGAATCCGATCAGAGCTGGTTAAACGTAAATTCCGGTGGGACAGGAAATGGAACACTCACCTGTACGGCAACTTCAGATAATCCATTTATCACCACACGTATTGCCACAGTAACACTAAAAACAGCGGGAGTAACAGATAAAACGGTAACTGTAACACAAGCTGTGGGAGATGCTACCTTATCTGTATTAGGAACAACAGCAGCAGTAACAAAAGTAAGCGGCAGTACAGCAAGTCTTACTGTTACTTCCAACAGTACATGGACTGCAACTTCCGATCAGAGCTGGCTAATGGTCACTTCGGGAGCAACAGGTGATGCATCAATAACCTTTACCACAACCTCAGAAAATCCATTTATCACTACACGTATTGCCACCATAACACTGAAAGCAACTGGGGCAGCTGATAAAATGGTAACAGTAACCCAAGCGGTGGGTGATGCTACACTGTCAGTATCAGAAACAACAGCAGCGGTAACCAAAGCAAGCGGCAGTACAGTAAGTCTTACTGTTACTTCCAACAGTACATGGAGAGCAACTTGCAATCAAAGTTGGCTAAACGTAACTTCGGGAGCAACAGGTAATGGAATAATAACCTTTAGCGCCACGTCAGAAAACAGATTAATCACCACACGTGTTGCAACAGTAATGCTCTCAACTTTAGGTGCAGCGAATCAAACTGTTACTGTAACACAAGATGTGGGAGATGCTACCTTATCAGTATCCGGAACAACAGCAGCAGTAACAAAAGCAAGCGGCAGTACAGCAAGTCTTACTGTTACTTCCAACAGTACATGGACTGCAACTTCCGATCAGAGCTGGCTAATGGTCACTTCGGGAGCAACAGGTGATGCATCAATAACCTTTACCACAACCTCAGAAAATCCATTTATCACTACACGTATTGCCACCATAACACTGAAAGCAACTGGGGCAGCTGATAAAATGGTAACAGTAACCCAAGCGGTGGGTGATGCTACACTGTCAGTATCAGAAACAACAGCAGCAGTAACAAAAGCAAGCGGCAGTACAGCAAGTCTTACTGTTACTTCGAACAGTACATGGACTGCAACTTCCGATCAGAGCTGGCTAACTGTTACTTCGGGAGCAATAGGTGATGGAACAATTAGCTTTACCACAACATCAGAAAATCCATTGATCACCACTCGTGTTGCTATTGTAACACTGAAAGCAAGCGGAGTTACTGATAAAACGGTAACAGTAGCACAGGCTGTAGGTAATACCAGGCTGTCTGTATCAGCTAACACAGCAACAATAGATGTTACCACTAATAATACTGCTTTTGTAAATGTTACTTCAAACGTGTTATGGTCTGCAGTTTCAAATGAAAACTGGCTAAGTGTGAATACCGGTATTAATGGAAATGGAATACTCACATTTACAACATCAAATACAACGGATGCAAGTAGGCAGGCAAAAGTAACTGTTTCTGGTTCGGGAGCTTCAGATATTATTATTTATGTAACTCAAAACTGGGGAGTTAACACAAACATGTATCAACTCAATATGACTGTAACTTGCACTGTGTCTGTTGATGAAGTTGAATTTAAAGGGAATGATTTGCAAATAGCAGCTTTTATCGGGGACGAATGTCGAGGAATTGCTAATTTAAAATATGTAGACGTTTATCAACGTTACATGGCTTTTCTAATGGTATTGGGTAATGCGCCCGATGTGAATCAAGTGGTAACTTTCAGGTGTTACAATAAAACAGAAATTAAACAATTTATTGCAACAAATCATTCGTTAATCTTCATTCCTGAAGCAATAAAAGGAACTCCTGTAAATCCCTATTCAATTAATCTCGTTCAAAAAGTAACTGCATTGAATAACAATGTTGAATCAAGAATTGAAATTTATCCTAATCCGGTAAAAAAACTGTTGCACCTAAATTGTGATATTGATGGAATTCAACAGCTTGATATATTTGATACTTCGGGGCGTAAATTAAACTGTAGTAACTTTACAAATAACACAGATTATGATGTCAGCAATTTGAATTCCGGTGTATATTTATTGCGGATCAACTATAAAGGACAAGAATACTTTAAGAAATTTATTTGCGAGTGAAAACTTTTGAAATTGGGGGTATTTTTGAACTATTATATCAAAGAAGTTCCACCAATTCCTTCATATACATTTTTTTTGAATAACGAATTCATTTTCAATGAACAAATAAATTTTGTTTGGATCAATCAGATTAATCGGTGTGCTTGGTTTCACAGAGTTTATTAGATCTGATGCCGGATAGACTTGCATCAAAGTTCGATGATTATCAAAATGTCAGTGGAGTGAACAATTTCAGTAGCATAAAATTACTAAATTATCCCAAATTGTCCATTAGAACCACAATTGCTATTTTAAATATTATTAGCACTTAAAAAACGCTATTTTTAATGAATTAACGCCAAACATAGTTGATGATTATCAGTATATTGTATCTAAATAATCCCAATGGTGTCAATTAGAAAAATATAGTTTTATTGACATATACCCCTAATGGACAATTTGAGATAATGTAACTTTTTTGTTTTTACAAAAAAAACAAAAAAGGTAATACAGAATAATTAGACCGTAGCAACATAAAAAAAGAGCGGTCAGGAACCACCCCGTCCGCAAATTGTGTTTAACCAACCAACGCATCCGCCGGAAAGTTTGACAAAGATATATTTTATTTTCATATACTCAAAACAGACTAAAATTTTACTACTCACTACATTTTGTATGAGAGTTTATTTTTATCTATTTTTGTATCAGAATAACACCAAAACGAATCTATTCTTACCATTATTCTTACCATAATGCAATATAATAGTAGGTATAGTATTGTATATCAGTGTTTATATAGTAGTCTCGCCGGGAATCGAACCCGGATCTAGTGTTTAGGAAACACTTGTTCTATCCGTTGAACTACAAAACCTTTTTTTTTGAGTTGCAAAATTACATTTTTTAAAGGACATATACAACCAAATGCCAATAGGTAAATGGTAAATGATTAAAGATGAGCAAAAATAAATTCTTTGTAGTTTGGGAAGGCAAAGAGCCGGGCATTTATCGTAGTTGGGAAGAGTGTAAACGGCAAATTCACGGTTACGAAGGTGCAATTTTTAAAGGATTTGCCACAGAAGCTGAGGCTCGCGAGGCAATGGTTTCTCCTTGCTGGGATTATATTGGAAAGAATGCTAAATCTAAGAAACCAACTCAAGAGGAAATCGCACAATTTGGATTACCTAATTTTGACAGTTTATCGGTAGATGCTGCGTGTAGTGGAAATCCGGGAGCAATGGAATATCGTGGAGTTTATTCAAAAACAG
>JBMOHG010000023.1:0-17442 GCA_049317965.1 Paludibacter sp. | reverse complement strand
CTTGTAATATAATCGCATTATTTTTGCATCGTGATTTAAAGAAACATTACAAACTAATTAAAATGGAATTAAAAATGAAATTAAAATGTTTAGCAATTATTGCGTTTGGTCTACTTAGTACTACCTTTGCATTCTCACAAGAAGTGGTGGATACACTTAATGTACTTGATCAAAGAGTTTCGACCCTTGAAGATGTTACTCTTGTAAGTAAGAAACTGAAAATTAGTGGTTACATTCAAACACAATGGCAATCGTCTCAGATTGATTCATTGGGTAAAGGTTCACAGGACATGAAAGTAGGTACCGCAAAAGCTGGAAGCGAAACTACAGACTTGAATCGTTTTGGTATCCGTCGTGGTCGTATCAAAATGGCTTACGAAGATTTTGGTTGTACAGGAGTGTTACAATTTGATTTAACCGAAAAAGGTATGGCACTGAAGGATGCTTATTTAAATATCCTTGACCCTTGGGTTGGATATTTATCATTAAAAGGCGGAGTTTTCGATCGTCCATTTGGATACGAAATATCTTATTCATCTTCACGTCGCGAATCGCCAGAACGTAGTAGAATTTTCCAAACTTTATTCCCTGACGAACGCGATTTGGGTGCAATGCTTGTACTTCAAGCTCCAAAAACTTCAAATTGGAATGTATTGAAATTGGAAGCCGGACTATTTAGTGGAAATGGAATATATCAGGACAATGACAGCAAAAAGGATTTTATTGGTCATTTGTCATACAATAAAGCATTATCATCCGATATGAAAATTGGATTAGGAACATCATTGTACTCGGGATCAGTAGCACAAACAGACACCAATGTTTATGTGATGGATAACGGTGCATTTAAACGTAATGTGGGCACAAGCCCAAATGGATTTGCAAAACGTCAATATATAGGTTTTGATGGTCAGTTGAGTTTGAATTCGGTTTTAGGACTAACAACAATTCGTGCTGAATATATTTTTGGCGACCAACCCGGACGTTCGGATAACGCAAGCAGCCCAAAATCAGGTTTATTGCCAGGAAAAGATGCAAGTAATAACGATGCAGTTAGTAGTACAACATATACAACTACAGCAACTGGAACTCCTTTAGTTTACACCACAAAAGCTACAGCTGGTACTGCTACTGGAACTCCAACTTACATTCGCAAAATGGCTGGTGGATATGTACATTTCATTCAAGATATTGCAGATACAAAACACAGTATTGTTGTAAAATATGATTGGTACGACCCAAATACAAATGCTATAGGTAGTCAAATTGGAATAAAAGATTCTAAAACAAGTAAAGCAGATATCGCATATTCAACATTAGGATTGGGGTATATGTATCGCATGAACAATAACATTCGTATCATGGCATATTACGATATGGTTTCTAATGAAAAAACAGTATTGAAAAATTATTTTGCCGACCTAAAAGACAATTTAGTAACAGTTAGACTGCAATATAAATTTTAAAATAGTAAACAAAGTAAACGAGTAAACAAGTAGACAAATAAACGATTTAAAACAAATAAAAATGAAAAAACTAATTTTATCAGTAATGATGGTTTGCGCAATGGCTCCATCGTTCTATGCTCAAAAAATTAAAGGTAGTGACACTGTTTTACCATTGGCACAAAAAGAAGCCGAAGTATTTGGTAAGAAGTTTGGAAAATCAGTAACCGTAATCGGTGGTGGTAGTGGTGTAGGTATTGCTGCATTATTGGAAGGAACAACCGATATAGCTATGTCTTCGCGTAAGATGAAATTCGACGAAAAAGTAAAATTTCAAGAATCAGGTAAATCATTGGTCGAAAAAATTATTGCTTATGATGCATTGGCAGTTATTGTACACCCTTCGAACGGAATATCAAAACTTACACGTGCTCAACTCGAAAGTATTTTTACGGGTAAAGTTACCAATTGGAAACAAGTTGGTGGTGCCGATTTGAAAATCATTCCTTACTCTCGCGAGTCAAGTTCAGGAACTTATGAGTTCTTTAAAGAACACATTTTGTTGAATAAAAATTATGTAAGTTCTATCCTCAGTATGCCTGCTACCGGTTCTATCATACAGTCGGTAAGTCAGACCAAAGGTGCAATTGCTTATGTAGGATTAGCATATCTCGACAAAAGTGTAAAGGAATTAGCCGTATCGTTCGATGGTAAAACTTATGTAATTCCAAACGAAGCTAATGCAAAGAATAAAACCTATCCGGTAATTCGTCCACTTTACTTTTATATGGATAAAAAAGCTGCTGTACAATCTAAACCACTGGTCGATTTTATCATGTCGGCCGAAGGTCAAAAAATTGTGGAACAAGTAGGTTATGTTCCTGTGAAGTAATTATCAGAAAAAAAATAAAGTGTAATCTAACCGCTGTTGAACATTGTTTCTACGGCGGTTTTTTTCGTTAGTAAAAAAACTAATTAATGCCACAGACTACTAAGAAGAGTCTGATTATTATTACAAAAAAAACGCTTCAATTATTTTGAAGCGTTTTTTGTTTCGTGAGAGAAATGCATTTTATTCACACAATTCTTTAATGGCTCTGATAGCCTTTATATGACCTAAATCACGGGCTTTTTTTAAATCCTGACAACCGTTTTCGACTTGTTCTAATCTGATTTTAGCTTTACCTCTATTAAAATACGCCTCAGCATATTCAGGTTTTATTTCAATCGCTTTTGATAAATCCGCAACAGCCCCTTTGTCATCATTCAAATTCGATTTAGCTGCTGCTCTTAGCAAATAAGCACCATCATCATTAGGATATATCTCCACAGCTTTGGTGAAGTCAGTGATTGCTCCTTTATAATCTTTAAGTTCACTTTTCGAAAAACCCCTGTTATGATATGATGATGCATCCTTTGAATCTAACTTTAACACAGTTGTAAAATCGTCAATAGCTCCCTGAAAATCCTTAATTGCATTTTTCGAGATTCCTCTGTTATAATATGCCTCAATGTTTTTAGGATCCAGATTTATAGCAGAGGTAAAATCAATAATTGCAGATTTGAAATCATGAATCGAATTTTTTGCCACACCTCTGTTGTTGTAAGCTGCTGCAAATCTTGAGTCTAATATTATTGTTCGCGTATAATCAGAAATAGCACCGTTATAGTCTTTTAATGCGTTTTTGGTGAAACCTCTGTTGTAATATGCTTCTGCAAACCTTGGATTTTTTGTAATGGCCATTGAAAAATTAGGAATTGCACCACGATAGTCTTGCTTGTCAAATTTTGCAATGCCTCTGTTATAGTAGGTTTTTGCAGACTGGCTATATCCCGAAAATAGAATCGATATGGCTATAAATACAGTAAATAGTTTTTTCATCTTCAAATATTTTTATTTCCCAAAAGTAATCATTTGTTTTAAAATATCTATAATTAATTCAAAAAAAAGTTTTGCTTCAATTATTAGCTAAAAATCCAAACATTACATAATAAGCTAAAATAAATTTTCAAAACACTGAAATTCAGCTATTAATATGCATATAATTAAGCTTATCGAATGTATGATTAATACATAATTTGACATTGAAAAAATAATATGTTCATTTTGGAATCTTTTTATTGATAATTGGTTGTTAAAATGGAATATTTTCGTATTTTTGGCAAATGGAAACCGACGATAAAAGATTAACCGTTCGTGATTGGGCAGAAAATGATCGACCACGTGAAAAAATGCTTCTGAGAGGTGCTCAGAGCCTTTCTGATGCAGAGTTGCTGGCTATTTTAATTGGTTCTGGCAGTAAAACAGAAACAGTAGTTGAACTTTCCCGCCGAATTTTACACGATTGTAATGACAATTTAAATGAATTGGCTCGACTAACGGTGTCAGATTTGTGTAAACGGTTCAAAGGAATTGGACAAGCAAAAGCTATAACTATAATGGCTTCGATGGAATTGGGAAAGAGGCGGAAATTGTCAGCATCCATGGAAAGGAAAAAAATATCCTCAAGTACTCATCTATTTGAACTTTTTGAGCCAATATTAGTCGATTTGCCACATGAGGAATTTTGGGTAGCTATGCTTACTGGTGCTAATAAAGTGATTGAAATGAAACGACTTACGCAGGGAGGAACCAACCAAACTGTAGTTGATTTGCCGATGTTACTTAAAATGGCGATTGAGAGATCGGCTGTCACAATTGCTGTTGGTCACAATCACCCGTCAGGTCAAAACCGACCCAGCAACGAAGACATTAATATTACCAATCGAATCAAAGAGGGTTGTAAGGCTGTGGGTATTAATTTACTTGATCATATTATAATCGCTCATGATAAATATTATAGTTTTAGTGACGAAGGAAAAATATAAACAACTGAAAATAAAGAAATAAAATGATATTACTGGAAGTAGAAAATGTAGTAAAACAATTTTCGGGTCACCGTGCTCTTGATGGTGTTAGTTTGACCGTACCCGAAAATACAATTTATGGTCTGTTGGGTCCGAATGGAGCCGGAAAAACGACGCTCATTCGTATTATAAATTGTATTACAGCACCCGATAGCGGTGAAGTTCGATTAAATGGTAAGCGATTAAACCCAAAAGATGTGGAGCAAATTGGCTATTTACCTGAAGAAAGGGGTTTGTACAAAAAAATGAAAGTGGGCGAGCAAGCATTGTATTTGGCGCAACTTAAAGGAATGACAAAGCAGGATGCATTGAAAGCATTGAAATATTGGTTTGAAAAATTTGAAATACAAGCTTGGTGGGACAAAAAAGTGGAAGAATTATCCAAAGGAATGGCGCAAAAAGTACAATTTATAACTACCATTTTGCATGAACCGAAACTTCTTATTTTCGATGAACCATTTAGTGGTTTCGACCCAGTAAATACCGATTTAATGAAACGTGAGATTTTAAACCTTAGAGATAATGGTGCTACAATTATTTTTTCGACACATAATATGGAATCGGTGGAAGAACTTTGTGAAAATATCTCTTTGGTAAATCAAGCCAAAATCGTTCTTCAGGGAAACGTTGCCGAAATTCGCGCCTCGCATACAACGAATAAATTTGTAGTTAGATCGAAATCTGAAATCACCGAAAATGGATTTGAATTAATATCCCAAACTTCAAAAAACGGACTAGTAGAAAGCATCATCAAATGTGAACGATTTGAAACTAACAACTTGTTATTGAGCAACCTTATGAATCAAACTGAGATTTGTGCTTTTGAAGAATTATTACCAAGTATGAATGATATTTTTATTAAAACAGTAAGAAAATGAGTAAAATAAGTCTTATCATAAAACGAGAATATACTACCAGAGTGATGAAAAAATCCTTTATCATTCTTACTTTTCTCACACCATTACTTTTTGCCGGAATGATAACTGTTCCTCTTTGGCTTTCAAATATTAAAGATGGAACTTTGAAGCATGTAGTAGTTATTGATCATACAAATAGTTACAAAAACGTGCTTACAAACAATGAACTTTATACATTCGATTTTGTAAATAAACCTGCATCTGAGGTACGAAAAAAGAATGCAAAAAATGATGAATTTGCAGCATTATTGGTCATTACAAGCGACTTGACGATAAATCCTAAGGCTGCTACACTTTATTCAGAAGAGCAAGTTAATATGGAATTGAAAGATTACGTTTCGGGCTTACTCAAAAATTATGTAGAAGAAAAAAAACTTGCCTCTCACAATATACCAAATCTAAAAGAAATGGTTGAAGAATCGAGAGTTGATATTGATATTACAACTGTAAAATGGGGCGAAGATGGTAAAGATAAAGTTGGTTCGGCTGAGCTGGCTTTGGCCATTGGCATGATTTCAGCATTTATGATTTATATGTTTATCGTCATTTATGGTGCCCAGGTAATGGCGGGTGTGGTACAAGAAAAAACAAGTCGAATTGTAGAAGTTATTATATCTTCTGTAAAACCATTTGAACTGATGATGGGAAAAATCATTGGTATTGCCATGGTAGGGCTTACACAATTTTTTCTTTGGGTGTTGCTAACAGTATTAATTTCATCTGTGGCGGGTAGTTTTATTGGGGGCAATGTCGATGTAAATGCATTGCAACAAGCCAACACAATGGGAATGAGCGTACAGGGAATGCCCACAAATTCACCCGAAAACATGATTCAGGAAGTGTATGGTTTGCTTAATGGGTTCGACTTTGCTCAGATTGTTATTCTATTTGTGCTTTATTTTCTGGGTGGGTATTTGTTGTATGCCTCACTTTTTGCAGCTGTAGGTTCGGCTGTAGATAATGAAACTGACACACAACAATTTTCATTACCGCTTACTTTGCCCATTATTTTTGCAATTTATGCCGCAATCTATAGTGCTCAAAATCCCGATGGACCATTGGCCTTTTGGTGTTCTATGATTCCATTCACATCGCCAATTGTAATGATGGTTCGGTTGCCGTTTGGGGTGCCAGCATGGCAAATAATTCTTTCTATCAGTATTTTGGTTCTTTCGTTTATTGGTACTACATGGATGGCTGGTAAAATTTATCGCACAGGCATTTTGATGTATGGAAAAAAAGTAACATGGAAAGAAATGTGGAAATGGGTTAGATATTAGAAAGTTAACTTTGTTTAGCCCCATTAAAAATTTGGTAAAATAATATTAAATAGCATCTTCAAATTTTCAAATCATCTAATTAGCATTACAATGTTACCACCATTTTTAAAACCCAACGACCAAATCCGGATTATTTCTCCATCCGGAGCTATTGACACAGTTTATATTGACGGTGCAAAAAAAATACTCGAATCATGGAATTTACAAGTGACTGAGGGCGCTTTTGCACGATCGGAATACGGTAGATTTGCAGGTACAAAAGTGCAGCGTTTGAATGATTTGCAACTTGCATTTGATGACCCTGAAGTGAAGGCAATTTTGTGTAGTAGAGGTGGCTATGGCGTGTCTCAAATTATTGACAAAATCGATTTTTCTAATTTCATCAATCATCCAAAATGGCTAATTGGATTCAGTGATATTACAATTTTGCATAATGCTATTAATAATTTGGGAGTTGCTTCAATTCATGGCATTATGGCAAAACATTTGACTGAATTGCCAATTGATTCCGAGCAGATAATAGCGTTTAAAAAAACACTTTTGGGAGAACAACACTCGTACAGCATTTCAAATGAGCAATTTAATAAACCCGGAACTGCAACGGGAAAGCTTATTGGAGGAAATCTTTCAGTGTTAATGGGTTTGCGCGGAAGTCAGTTTGATAGCGATTATAAAAACGCAATTCTATTTATTGAAGATATAGGCGAAAAACCTTATCATATTGATCGTATGATGCAAAATTTGCGTTTTAGTGGCGCATTATCTCAACTTTCCGGTCTTATTGTTGGCCAGTTTAGTGACTGTGAAGAAGATCAATCAATGAAACAAACCATCTCGGAAATTATCGTTGATGCTGTTAGTGAATATAGTTTTCCGGTTTGTTTCAATTTCCCTGCTGGACATGTTGATTACAATTTGCCATTGATTTTAGGTGCAAATGTGAAATTGGAGGTCTCCGAAAAAAAATCTCAACTTTCATTTTATTAAATTAAACTGACATTTTTGTGTGTTTTGAAAATAATCTCTTTTTTTATTAAAAAGAGAAAACAGGTTCTTGATAATTAGTCAAAAATCTTAACTTTGCAAGACGTTAATAATCAACAGATTTATTTTTATGGTTTTTCAAAAACAGATATTTATTCTTTTTGGTATAATATTTTCAATTACTTTTTCGAATGCTCAAATGCAATCCGATCAAGATTTAAATGCTCCATCCGATAGCATTAACACAAATTATTTAGCTCCAAGGCAGATTGCAATCACCGATTCAATTGTTAATTATGGAAAAATGTTTTTGAATGCACCTTATCATTATGGTTCGCCGGGCTCTAATTCTTTTGATTGTTCAGGATTTACATCCTTTGTTTATAGAAATTTCGGATATAATCTTCATCGTTCATCACGGGAGCAGGCTGAGCAATTTGATACAGTTAAGAGAGATCAGCTAAAAACTGGCGATTTGGTCTATTTTGCTGGTCGTAGACGCAGCAGTAGAGTTGGACATGTCGGTATAGTGATTGATGCTAAAGAAACAGGGGAATTTAATTTTATTCATGCAGCAGTTCATAGTGGGGTTACTATTTCTAGCTCCGAAGAAGATTATTATACCAAACGCTATATTAAAGCAAATAGGGTAATTGGAGGCAATGCTTTATTTGCATCAAACAGTTCTTTTTCGAAAAACGAAAACAATTTAGCTTCATTTCCAACTCCCTTTACAAACGAAGTAACACAAACTCAAAAAGTAATTCCGGCACAATATCATACTGCGAAATTAGGAGAATCACTTCCATCAATTGCCTATAAATATAAAACGACAATAGATAACCTTTTAAAAATAAATGATTTAACCGACGATAGAATTGATACAAAACAGGTTTTAAAAATTAAGGATGAGGAAGTTGTATTAGTTTCGGAAGCAAAGAATACTTTTTCCAAGAAAACTACTAAAGCGATTGATAAAAAACCTGATTTGGAAGAAACAAAGATTGTACTGAATACAAGTAATCAATCTGCTTCATATCATACAGTTAAAGATGGAGAAAGCCTGTATAGTATTGCAAAAACGTACAACTTAACAGTCGATGAATTAAAGAAATTCAATAATATCAAAAAGAAAAGTATTTATCCCGGACAGGAGCTAAAACTAAGTCAGGAAATTGAAGAAATTGCATCTACTAAGACTAAAATTGATGAAACAACCAAAAGTGATGAATCTATCAATAAAGTTGTAACTAACAAGAAAATTATTAAACATAAAGTGAAATCAGGTGAATCACTGTACAGTATAGCAGAAGATTACAATATTTCTATTGAGGATTTGAAGAAACTAAATAACATCGAAACAAGTAATATTCAACCTGGTCAGAAACTCAAAATTGCTCAACCTTCGGAGTCAATAGCAAAAGAAACCGAAAAAAAATCACAAACTTCATCAAAGAATATTACTCATAAGGTTCAATCAGGCGAGTCACTTTACACAATTTCAAAACAATACGATGTTTCAATTGACGATTTAAAGAAATATAACAATATCGAAACAAGTAATATTCAACCAGGTCAAAAATTAATTATTAGTTCAGGTAATGAAAAAACAAAAGAAGAGTCATTTAAAAAGATAACTCACAAGGTGGTGTCAGGAGATTCTTATTATTCGTTAGCAAAAACCTACGGATGTAGTGTTGAAGATTTGAAGGAATGGAACAATAAATCGGAAAATAAAATCAAAATAGGAGATAAAATAATTATTCACTCAAAAAAGAATTAATATTATGAAAAACAACCGTTTAATCCCAATTTCAATTTTGTCGCTGGCTATTATTATTTCTGTCATCATTTTCTCAAATGCTATTAAAAACAGAAATGAATCTATGAATGTAATTTCGGTTACCGGAATGTCTGAACGTAACTTCGAATCGGATTTGATAGTCTGGAAAAGTCAGTTTACTGTAAAAGATATGAACTTGACTTCAGCCTATGCCGAATTAAAAAAACAAAGCGAAGCAACCCGTAAGTTTCTGGAAATTAAAGGTGTGAATAAAAACGAAATGACATTTTCGGCAGTTGAAATTACTAAAGAATTTGTGACTACCACCTACAAGGAAAATTCAATTTCTACTTTCGATGGTTATAGATTAACCCAACAAATCAGTATTTCATCAAACAACGTTACAAAAATTGAAAGCATTTCACGCGAAATAACTGATTTAATTAATAGTGGTATCGAAATAACCTCATTGGCACCTGAGTATTATTATACCAAATTATCCGATTTGAAAATAAAAATGCTCGCAGAAGCTTCCCAAGATGGGTTTATTCGTGCCAAAACAATAACAGAGAACGGAAATGGGAAGTTAAGCGACATGATGAATTCATCGATGGGTGTATTTCAAATTGTGGCTCAAAATTCATCTGAAGACTACAGTTGGGGTGGCTCTTTCAATACTTCTTCGAAAAATAAAACTGCAACCATTACTGTAAAACTTCAATATAAAGTTAAATAGTAATTGTTTTTAATCGAATAAACTCTTAAGCACCGCTAGTGAGTTTACAACATGAAAGTCGGGGATATGTAACCGATAGTATTCTACTAATCCATCAATTAGTTTAATGCGGTTTGTGCGCGAAAAAACCAGCAGGTGCATGTTGTTATAGTCAGAATGTAATAAGGTTGCAAAATCCACCGAAACCTCTTGTGACAGAAAGTGGACATGCATTGGTTTTGTGTTTAGAAAAATACCATTCATTAAATCAAAATACATACCATTCATTTCGTCTTCGTTGGGCTCAAAACCCAAATATCTGGTGAGTTTTACTAAAAACACCAAATGAAAATTCGAAATACCTTTTTCGATACAATCTAACTGTTGAATTGAATTTTCCAGAAAAAGAAACACGCTCTCATCGGGCTCAGTCTGACGTAAAATTCTGAAAAGAATTTCGGAAAGGAAAAGTGCAACCGCATTTTTTGTAGGATCGAAAGGAATACCAATAAATGAGTATTGGTTTCGAACATCTTTTATTCGCTGAATGTCTTTTCCAATAACGTGAAACACATCCAATTCTAAAATTGATAATGGCTGTAGAAAAGAAGCGCGATAAACCGACTTCTTTTTGTTTACCGAATTAACCATGTACGAAACTCGTCCAAATTGACGGGTATACATGGTAACAATTGTGGCAGAATCGGAATATTTTATCGAATGTAGTACAATTCCGTTGGTTTTAACCTGCATAAAAAATCAATTTAGGATACAAAAGTAACAAAAATATTGGCTTGATATCGAATAATCTTGTATAAAATATACCAATTTTGAAAAAATACATACTGATAAATAGCAATTTACAAAATTATTGAAATATTTGATGCAAAGGCTTTGTCAATTCAAAAAACAGCCGTATATTTGCACCCGCAATTGAGAGTTACTACTTACAACGGCAAATGACCATTTGGTCCCTTCGTCTATCGGTTAGGACGCCAGGTTTTCATCCTGGAAAGAGGGGTTCGACTCCCCTAGGGACTACTAAAACAGAAAATTAAAAGCATTAAAATTAAGATTGCAATGGCAAATCATAAATCATCTATCAAAAGAATTCGTCAAGCCGACAAAAAGAAATTGCACAATCGTTATTATGCAAAAACAGCACGTAATGCAGTTCGTAAATTGCGTACTACTGCTGACAAAGCTGTAGCAACCGAAATGTTGCCAAAAATTAGCGCAATGCTCGACAAATTGGCTAAACGTAGCATTATACATAAAAACAAAGCAAGCAACTTGAAATCAAAGTTAGCTGTTTATGTAAATAAATTGGCATAATTGCTTCTTGTAAAAATACAGAAGCCCTTTTCCTGACGGAGAAGGGCTTTTTTGTCATCTGTAAAATGGAATAAGAAATGTTGTGTTTTTGAGATTGAATATGAGTAATGAAAAAGAAGATTATCTAATTCTTAATCGTTGGCCGGGCTTTAAATGGGTTTTTGATTTAATTCCATTCAGTCGGCACAAGGCATTTACGCTTGTTCCGTTTCGAGCAGCAATTCTGCCTAAATTATCCCCTTTTCTGATTTTATAATATCTGGCGTACTGAACAGGTTTAATTTCACGCTGATAGTAGAACGATTTCTTTTTTGTGAGTAAATAGGTTGGTTCGAACACTAATCCTGTATTGAAATCAATCATTGTAGCGGGATTGATAGCGTTACCTATATAACGCGTTTCAAAATGCAAATGAGGCCCTGTGGAGTGTCCGGTGTTGCCTCCAAAGGCAATAAGTTCACCTGCTTTTACAGTTTGATTGTGAACTACTAATGCCATTGAAAGATGAGCATAAACCGTTTCCAGACCATTGTCATTCCTTATTACAATATAATTTCCATAACCACGTCCTTCATAGTCAATAATACGAATTTTTCCGGAAAAAGCAGCCACAACTGAATCTCCAACATTTAATCTCAAATCAATTCCGTAATGAAAACGATAACGACGAGGTCCAAAAGCG
Source organism: Paludibacter sp. (assembly GCA_049317965.1). Taxonomy (GTDB): domain Bacteria; phylum Bacteroidota; class Bacteroidia; order Bacteroidales; family Paludibacteraceae; genus Paludibacter. The sequence continues at coordinate 5,394 of JBMOHG010000023.1, read as the reverse complement.
GAAGTTACTGCTCCCTTTACAGGCACTACAAAGCTTGAGCAATCGATTCTAACTGAGTCAGGTAAACTGTCAATGGGAATTTTGTATGGGTTTAATTTGTCTGCTGTCCAGATATTGTTATAAATATCTTCGGCTGGATGATTTTCCATCAAGTCATCCGAACGGTCGTTCAGCATTTCCTGATAGATATTTATCGTATCTTTTTTTGTTAATAATGAAAAGATGGATTGTTGTGATATTCCCCCAAAAGTTGAGAGAAAAAAGAAAAAGATGGGAAGATATTTTTTTGGTGAAATAGGCATGAAATATTAATTGTTCAAATATATAATTATCAATTCCCAATTCAAATGAAATTGAAAATTGATATTTACATTAAAATGAAATTGATAATTGGAAATTGCTAAAAAATGAGAGTTGTTTTAGAACTCATCATTTGCATACAAAAAATTCAAACTGTGTTGATCAAATTCGAAAATTTCATCTTCGTTAAAAAATCGTGCCAATTCAACCTCAGCATTTATTACAGTATCGGACGTATGTATAATATTCTCTTGCACACTTACACTGAAATCTCCACGAATAGTGCCAATTGCTGCATCACGACCATTTGTTTTTCCGGCCATTTCGTGTACAATATGCACAGCTTCAATCCCTTTCCAGCAGCATACAACTACCGGTGTTATCATCATCGAGTCTTTAATACGTTTAAAAAATGGTCGTTCAGCTAAATGTGCATAATGCTCAATCAGAATTTCGTCGGTCAATTGTATCATTTTCATTCCACACAATTGAAGTCCCTTCCGTTCGAAGCGGTGAATAACTTCTCCAATTAAACCTCTTTGAATTGCCCCTGGCTTAATAATAACAAGTGTTTTTTCCATGATTGTGTGATATTAAATTGTTTTGATTTCGAGAATACACTCCAAAATTAATAAATTCAAGCATTAAGTCAAAAAAAGTTCTTTATTTTTAACTTATAGAACCCCAATTTAAGGTATTTGATTTCATTTTATGTAACTGATTTCTTAAAACTCTATTTTCGGGTTTTTCAAGCTGAGCATCATCATCTAAAATTTCGATAGCGGCATTTCTTGCTATTTCGAGCATTTTTCCATCCTGAGCTAAATTTGCAATTTTAAGTTCGAATGGTAAACCACTTTGCTGTGTACCTTCCATGTCGCCGGGCCCACGAATTTGTAAATCGGCCTCTGATATTTCAAATCCATCGTTGGTTCTTACCATTATTTCCATTCGTTTTCGGGTCTCAGTGGCTAGTTTATATCCTGTCAACAAAATACAAAATGACTGATCAGCACCACGACCAACACGCCCACGCAATTGATGTAACTGCGATAATCCAAAGCGTTGGGCACTTTCTATTACCATTACCGAAGCATTTGGGACATTAACGCCCACTTCAATTACAGTAGTTGCTACCATAATTTGCGATTCACCGGATATAAATTTTTGCATCTGAAAATCCTTTTCTTTCGGTTTCAGTTTGCCATGCACCATGCTAATCTTATAATTTGGAAAAACTTCACGCATATATGCAAATCCCGCTTCCAGGTTCTGTAAATCAATTTTTTCAGATTCCTGAATTAGAGGATAAACAATATAAACCTGTCGTCCCAATTGAATTTGTTTGGCTAAAAAACCATTTAATGCTGCTCTTTTTGTATCGTAATAATGATAAGTTTGAATAGGTTTTCGCCCAGGTGGTAGTTCATCAATTACCGAAACACTTAAATCGCCATAAAGTGTCATGGCCAAAGTCCGTGGAATTGGAGTTGCAGTCATAACCAAAATGTGCGGTGGATTTACATTTTTTCGCCACAACCTGGCACGTTGTTCCACCCCAAAGCGATGTTGTTCGTCAATTACCACCAAACCAAGGTTCTTAAACTGAACTATATCTTCAATCAAAGCATGTGTTCCTATCAAAATATTCAATTCACCACTTCTCAGCATTTCGTGCAAAACAATACGATCTTTTGGCCGCGTTGAGCCGGTAAGTAGTGCAATTTTAACTCCTAAATTTCCCAGAAATTCATTTAAACTGACAAAATGTTGATTAGCAAGTATCTCAGTTGGGGCCATAATACAAGATTGAAAACCATTATCAACTGCTATCAACATGCACATTAATGCCACAAGGGTTTTACCACTTCCCACGTCACCTTGCAATAATCGGTTCATTTGTCTGCCAGAAGCTACATCAATACGGATTTCACGTATAACCCGCTTTTGAGCATTAGTTAGTTCAAAGGGTAAACAATCTTTGAAAAAAGTATTGAAATAGTGACCAATATTTGCAAATATAAAACCTTTTGATTGTTGTTCACGCCAGTTTTTTTGACGAAGAATACTCAGCTGGATGTAGAAAAGTTCCTCAAATTTTAATCGTTGACGCGCTTTGTTAAGTAACTCTGCATTTTTTGGGAAATGAATATTAACCAGTGATTCAGTCAGATTCAACAATGCAAATTTCTGTAAAAGGTAAGCTGGCAAAGTTTCAGGAATGCCTGTTTTAATATGCTGAATAAGTGGAAAAATGATTTTTTGAATGGTTTTTGAATTCAAAAAGCTACTCTTCATCTTTTCAGAAGTATTGTAAAATGGTTGTAAACCCATTTGCTCAGGTGGTGGCATTTTCGAAGCAATCTCAATTTCGGGATGTACAATATTATAGCGTCCGTTAAAAGCCGAAGGTTTACCAAAGACTACATATTCAATTTTAGTTTGATATTTTTCTAAAGCATATTTAATCCCTTTAAACCAAACCAATTCAATAGTTTCTTTCCCGTCTGTAAAAATTGCGGTTAATCGTTCATTCCGACCTTCACCTACTTTTTCGAAACGTAAAATCTGCCCTTTAACTTGAATAAAAGGCATTTCTTCCGAAATTTCATGTAAATAATAAAATCGACTTCTATCAACATATTTGTACGGGTAGTGCCGCAACAAATCTTCAGCACTTTTAATGCCAAGTTCTTTGTCGAATAAATCTGCTTTTTTTGGTCCTACACCGGGCAGATATTTAATGTCTTGATAGAATAAATCCACGTTTTACTTTAATATCAGGTTAAATACGTCTCTGCTTGTATTAAATCAAATCCGTTTGTAATTTTAATGTTTTCGCGGTTTCCGTCAACCAATTTTATATTCGCACCTAAGTTTTCAACCACAGAAGCATCATCGGTAAAAAAAGTTGAATATTCCTGCTGATATGCTTTTTTCAGTAATTCACCATCAAATACCTGAGGAGTTTGAACTAATTTAAAGGAATTACGGTCTACAGATTGACTCCCGGAGTTGGTCAACTGGCGAATACTGTCCACCAAATCAATCACAGGAATTGCAGCGCCATTTTTTTCTGCTTCCTCAAAGCAACGTGCGATGGTGTCGGTACTTACAAGAGGACGAACGCCATCGTGTACAGCTATTAATGAGGGGATTTTTACTGTATCCAGTCCATTTTTTACTGAATGAAAACGTGTAGTGCCACCACCAATAATTTGATGTTTTACAGTAAAACAGTGTTTAAAACATAAATCTTTCCAAAATTCTATTTGTGTAATAGGCAATACTACAATCAATTGTATATCTGAATTATATTTTCGAAATACATCAATCGTATGCATTAATATTGGTTTTCCTTTAATTTCTATAAACTGCTTTGGAATTTCAGTTTGCATTCGCTCCCCTTTTCCTCCAGCCACAATTATTGCAATTTTCTCTTTATTCATAACATTGAACTAAATAAATCTGGAACAAAGATAAGCATTAAGTAATTAATAATTAATATTTGACAATTAATAATTGATAGAGAGACTGAATAGTAGTATTATACAAAAAAAGCTTTCAATATTTTTTCATTATTTACCAATAAAACGGGAACATTTGTATAACTTTGCACCCAAATTATTTCAGCATTATATGAAAAAAAATTCTTTCTTACTGATTGTCGGTTTTCTTGTACTTGTAGAATTTCTACCTGCCCAACAAAATGCAGAAGAAAAACAAGATAATTTTTTTGAATCGATTGAAAAATCGGATTCAACTTCAAAGGCTACGGTTAAAATACATCAGGACAAACGAATAGAATCACTTGTTGTTGGGAACAGAATTGGAAACGGATTACATTCACAAGTTACTATGAGTGGTTATCGTGTTCAGGTTTTTTCGAGCAATACACAGAGAACTGCTAAAAGTGAAGCATTTAAGAAAGAAAAACTTATTAAGGAGGAATTTCCTGATCAATCAGTTTACGTAAATTATACTTCTCCCTTTTGGAAAGTAAGAGTTGGCGATTTTAAGACCCAGGCTCAAGCTCAAAACTTTAGAAAAGAATTGATTAGCGCATTCCCTTATATGCGTAGTGAGGTTTATATTGTAAGGGAAAAAATAATTATTTCTGGCTCTAAATAGCATAATATGGATTTCAATATCAACCAACCTGTTCCTTTCGATACCGAAAAATCATTAAAAATAGCTGAACATTACCAACAAATTATCGAATTGCTGGGTGAAGATGTAAATCGTGAAGGATTGCTCAAAACACCGGAACGAGTGTCACGTGCCATGCAATTTTTGATGCAAGGATATGAACAAAATCCCGAAGAAATAATTCGTTCGGCAATGTTTACAGAGAATTATCGACAAATGGTAATTGTAAAAGACATTGACTTCTATTCGATGTGTGAACACCACATGTTACCTTTTTTTGGTAAAGCACATATTGCATACATTCCCAATAAACAAATTACAGGACTGAGTAAAATTGCTAGAATTGTAGAAGTATACGCCCGACGAATGCAGGTGCAGGAGCGAATGACGACTCAGATTAAAGAATGTATTCAAAAAACCTTGAATCCTATGGGGGTAATGGTCATTATCGAAGCTCAACACTTGTGCATGCAAATGCGTGGAGTGCAAAAACAACATTCTATAACCACAACCTCTGATTTTACAGGAATTTTTGAACAAGCTAAAACCCGCGAAGAGTTTATAAATCTGATAAATAAGAAATAATACTCGGTAGGTTTATTTCAAAAGACTTTTTTGTACCAGATCATCTGCAATTCGAACATATTCGGCGCAAGTGAAGTTTTTTTCTTTAATTTCGGAGCATAAAGTACCACCGGCGTTAAACTTGAAATCTTCAATAGCTGACTCTTTTCCTAACTGACGGAGTAATCTTTCAGCAGCAAATAACGCACCACACATTCCTCCTTCTGCGCGACCACCTCCCCAAGCACGATATTCTTCAATTTCTTGATCATCAATGTTTAACTCATTCTGAAAACCTTTTAATACTGCTTGTGCACAATTTAAGTTTTCGACTGTAGTGTGAAAATACAATTCAGATTTTTGTCTTGACATGGCTAGTAT
>JBMOHG010000022.1:0-17534 GCA_049317965.1 Paludibacter sp. | reverse complement strand
CTATTCGCCGTTTTAGTACACAAATACGGGGCGAAAATGATGAGTATTTTGGACGATTTTATATTTTCGAAGATATTACAAATCGAAAACAGTTTGAAGCAGCACTTCTTGAGAGTGAGCAAAGGTTCTCATTGTTTATGGATTATTTGCCCGCCCTTGTTTTTATAAAGGACAATAATAGCAAAATGATTTATGCCAATAATGCAATGGAAATTGGTTTGGGTGCATCAGAGTGGATGAATAAATCATTAATTGATGTTTTTGGTAGCGAAACAGCTGAAAGAATAATCGAGGATGATAACAATACTATTCAACTGGGTTATCAACTAATTGAAGAAAGTTTTACTAATCTTGACGGGACATTGCATCATTACGAAACACAGAAATTTGCAATTCCAAGAGTAGGAAAAAATCCTTTACTCGGAGGAATTTCACTTGATATTACAGAACGTAAGATGGCTGAAGTTTTAGTTACTCAAACCAAACAAAACTACGAAACTTTTTTTAATACTATCGACGATTTTCTTTTTGTGCTTGATGAACAAGGAAATATAATTCATGTTAACGATACCGTTATCAATCGCCTCGAATACAGCAAAGAAGAATTAAGTGAGCAGTCAGTTTTGATGGTTCATCCAGCCGAACGACGCGAAGAAGCAGGTAGAATAGTAGGTGAAATGCTTGCCGGATCTGCCGATTTTTGCCCGGTACCACTCATTACAAAATCAGGAATACCAATTCCAGTTGAAACTAAAGTAAAAACTGGATTCTGGAATGGTAAACCGGTAATTTTTGGTGTTAGTAAAGATATTTCAAGAATACAGCTCTCTGAAGAAAAATTCTCAAAAGCATTTCATTCAAATTCTGCTTCAATGGCTATCAATAGCTACGGTGATGGCTTATTTATTGACGTAAATGATGCTTTTGTCAGCACAATGGGTTATTCAAGAAATGAACTAATAGGTAAAACATCATTCGAATTGAATCTATTTGAAAATGTGGATGACAGAGAAAATATCTATACTATATTAAAAGATAATTCTAAGATAAGTGATTTAGAATTCGAAGTAACTAGAAGAAATGGAGAAAAAATTACAGGTTTATTCTCAGCTGAGCAAATATATGTGGGTAATAATCTCTGTATATTGTCCTTGTTTGTCGACATTACTGAGCGTAAAAAAGCAGAGGAAGAAATGCGGAAAGCTCAATTGGAAGCCGAAAAAGCCAATATGGCAAAAAGTGAATTCTTATCGCGCATGAGCCATGAGCTTCGAACACCAATGAACTCAATTCTTGGCTTTGCACAATTGTTAGAGATGGGAGATCTCAATACTGGTCAAAAAAGAGGTGTAAATCATATCATGAATAGTGGAAAACACCTACTTGACTTAATAAATCAGGTCTTGGATATTTCGCGCATTGAAGCAGGTCGTTTACTAATTTCCATCGAGCCGGTTCGGTTAAATGCTGTTTTTGAGGAAATGATGGATATTATTAACCCTTTAGCCATTAAAAATGTGATAGATGTAAAACTTGTATATTCAAGTATAAATCAATTATATGTGAGTGCCGACCGTCAGAGTTTCAAACAGATTTTACTTAACCTACTGAATAATGCAATAAAGTACAACAAAGAAGGTGGAAGTGTAGAAATTAAGACAGAATTAATAACCAATAAAAATACTTCATTTATCAGAATTTCAATTACAGATACTGGTGTTGGAATAAAACAGGAAGATATTTCAAAAATATTTATTCCATTTGAACGAATTAGTGCTTATAATACACAAATTGAAGGAACCGGACTTGGACTATCAGTAGTTAAAAAGCTAGTAGAAGTTATGAACGGTTCTTGCGGAGTGGATAGTGAAATTGGAAATGGAAGCACATTCTGGTTTGAACTACCACAAGCCAAAAATCCAAAAGAAATGTTTGATAAATCAGTTTTGACGAAAGAATTGATAAGCGAATTGAATGAAAAACGCGGAACATTGTTATATATCGAAGATAACCTTTCGAATATTGAATTGGTAGAACAAATTCTTGCAACGAAACGACCTCATATTAAGCTAATAACGAATATGACAGGAAAAGAAACCGTGAATTTGGCTATAAAAAACAAACCGGATTTAATTCTTCTCGATTTAAATTTACCTGATATTGACGGAAGTGAAGTATTAAAATTAATTCTGGAAAATGACAAAACAAAAACAATTCCGGTGATAATTTTGAGTGCAGATGGCATGCAGCATCAAGTAGAAAAGCTAATAATGTTAGGTGCAAAAAAATATATGACTAAGCCATTGGAAGTCAAAGAATTTATAAGGGTAATTGATGAAATTATTTGTAATTAAGGAATACGAAAAAACTATAAAACATTATCAAATTCAATATTATGATTAACTTATTTATTGTCGACGATCACGAAATCATTCGCGAAGGTCTAAAAAGAATTTTCGGTGCTGAACCTGATATGAACGTAGTAGGCGAAGCAAATAATGGTGACGATGTACTAAAAGGAGTTTTACAAACTGAGTGCAATGTTTTACTACTCGATCTAAATATTCCGGGTAGAGATGGTGCTGAATTGATTAAAGAAGTAAAAAAGAAAAGACCAAAAGTACAAATTTTAATAATAAGCATAAACCCTGAAGATAAATATGTATTACCTTTGTTAAGAGCTGGTGCTTCGGGATATATATGCAAAAATTCAGATTTGAGTGAATTAGTTTTTGCCATTCGGAAAATACATGCCAGTGGAAGATATGTAAGTAGTTGCTTGTCAGAGCTATTGGTTTATGATGTATTAACTGAAGACTTAGAAACTATTCAACGATTAACGAACCTGGAAAAGAATATCTTGTTGTATATCTCAAAGGGAGTAGATTATACCGAAATTTCCAACGAATTATCGATAAGTATAAGTTCAATTTCACAATACAGAAGAAGAATATTGGAAAAATTGAATTTAAAAAATAATGTTCAACTTGTACATTATTCCCTTAAAAACAACTTGATAAATATTATTTAACAAACCATTTATGGATATTCTTAATTTTTATAACGCAAAATTTCTTATAGTTGACGACCAACAGGCCAATATTGATGTATTGCATGACTTTTTGGAAATGCAGGGATATCAAAATATCGAAACTAGTACCGATCCACGTAAAGTGGAGCAGTTAATATATGATTATAAACCAGATATCATTTTACTCGATTTGGCCATGCCCTATCTCCATGGATTTGATATTCTGAATCTTTTGAAACGAATTGTACCTGCAAATACTTATTTACCAGTTTTAATTCTCACAGCCGACATTACAGTTGAATCAAAAAGGAAAGCACTAAAGCTGGGTGCAAGTGATTTCCTCACTAAACCATTTGATTTGATTGAGTTACAAGCACGTGTCAATACGCATTTGGAAATTAAATTTAAAAATGAGCAAATCAACGAATATGCAGCCAAACTGGAAAAATTGATTGCAACCAAAGATAAGTTTTTTTCAATCATTGCACATGATCTTCGAAATCCTTTTGTAGGAATCGAAAACTTCACAAAGATTTTACTTAGAATTGGGAATTTCGATCCGGATGAAATGAAAAATCAGTTGCAAACCATACACTCCACAGCTCATCAAGGACATGAATTGCTCGAAAACCTACTCAGATGGGCCAAATCTCAAACTGACAGTATTGAAATAAATCATGATGTTTTCAGATTGAGTGAAGCTGTAAATAATTGTCTGAATTTAATTCTGACTCAGGCAAATAATAAAAATATTAGATTAGAAAATGAAATATCGGGTGATATTCTCATTGAATCCGATCAGGATATGCTTGAAACGATACTACGAAATTTAATATCGAATGCTATTAAGTTTACGCCCGCAACCGGAAATGTTAAAGTTAAAGCATTTCAAAAAAATGACATGATAGAAATTTCAGTTATTGATACCGGAATAGGAATTGGAGAGAATGACAAACAAAAACTTTTCAGAATTGACAGCAAATTACAATCGAGAGAAGGCACTGATAATGAAACTGGTTCAGGTCTTGGGTTGATACTATGCAAAGAATTTATCGACAAATTAGGTGGAAATATTTGGGTAGAAAGTGAAATTGATAAAGGAACTACTTTTAAATTTACTATTCCAACGAATCTATAAAACTAAAGCTCAATTATTACCAATTAACTAAATCGATAAAAATCAAACTATTATAAGTTGTAGAACCACAATACAAAAGTCAACAAAATAATCTCAATGGGTCGTTATAAAAATACATATTATATTGATTAATATGGGTTTAGAGTACCAAATTTAACTAATAGTGGTTTTTCTCAAAACAAAGAGTAAACGCAAAGCCGCAAAGTTTTAAATGCCTTATATTCAATAAAAAGAGAAAGAACGCTAAGACAAAAACTTTCAGTTTTTCTTTGCGTCTTTGCGACTTTGCATCTTAGCGTTCAAAAAAACATTTTTTATAACGAACCGTTGAATCTACAAACTCATTATATTATAAATGAATTTCAGGCTTATTTAATTCAATCACTTCCAGATTTTGAATTTTTCCCCCATCTATTTCAAGTCTTATCAGCGTTTGAACTTTATGAAAACCATATTTTCCTGCTGCTCCCGGATTAATGTGTAATAAGTTCAACATTTTATCATTCTGCACTTTAAGTATATGCGAATGTCCACATACAAAAAGTTTGGGTGGCTGTTGAAAAATAGCTGGTCGTACCAATTTATCGTAATTACCCGGATATCCTCCAATATGAGTCATCCATACTTTTACACCTTCGCACATAAACCGGTTGTGTTGAGGGAAAGCTGACCGTATTTCATAACCATCGATATTGCCCCAAACAGCCCGTAATGGCTTAAATGCAATCAAACGATTGACAACTTCCAGTGAACCCCAATCGCCACAGTGCCAAATTTCATCGCATTGGGCAAAATGTTCAAAAATGCGGTCATCAAGCATTCCATGTGTATCAGAAAGAATTCCTATTCGGGTCATGGTTTTCGTTATTTATTGTTCGTTATTGTAGCAAAAGTAATAAAAAACAGCTATAATGAAACAGAAAAAAATGTAACAACCAATAAACTCGGCTATTTTAGGCAATTTATCGGTTTTAAAGAACATTCTGCATTTTGTTTATATTTTGAATTTCGCTACTTTTGTACAAAATTCTACTTATCGTGTTGGCAAAGGTAATGAAAAAGAAATTTAAGAAAATTGCGCCGTTTATTGAGAAAATGCGATTCAAATATCGTGTTTCCATTCTCAACGAAAATACACTCGAAGAATCGTGGCATTTTCGATTGTCGAGGTATAGCGTATTTATGTCGGTGTCAACTTTTATATTGCTTACCTTTATATTGCTCACCATTCTTATTTTTAACACGCCAATAGCCAATTATTTACCCGGATATGGTGATGCAGGTAACCGAACTAAAATCATTCAGGAATCGATGCGCGCAGATTCGATGGTGCAACAGATTAACCTACAGGCCGGTTATTTAGGAATGATGAAACAAATTATTAGTGGTACAATAAAACCTGATTCAGTTTCGTCGTTAGATTCTGTAGAATTGAAAGAAAAAGCAAGGGTTTTTATTGAGAAAGAGAATGATGAAAAAGAATTTGTAGCAAAATTTGAAAATGAAGAGAAATACAATCTTGCGAGCATTGATAGTAAACCAAACGAAAATATGTATGTGTTTTTCAGACCAACACATGGTGTAATTTCGACATCGTTTAACCTTTCGGAGCAGCAATTTGGTATTTATGTAATTACATCTCCCAACGAAAGTGTGTTGAGTGTGTTGGGTGGAACAGTTATTTATGCTGCATTTACATTCGATTTCGGGTGGGTTATTCAGGTTCAACATGAAAATAATTATATTTCTATTTACAAAAACAATACCCGATTGCTTCGAAAAGTTGGCGATGAAGTAAGAGCTGGCGAAAGTATTGCTATTACAGGTGATGCAGCGGGTAAAAAAGCAGGTTCACAATTCTATTTTGAACTATGGAAACAAGGGAAACCAATTAATCCCGAAGAAGTTATTCTTTTTTAGTGTTATGTTTAGCAATTTACGAGTTATAAAATAATAATTAAGTTATTGCTACACACAATCTTTAAATTTTCAAATCTTCTAATCTTCAAATTAACACAGTATTAGTTACAAGAAAAAAACATGGAAAGTATTCCAAAAAAACAAATAGCAATTTTAGGTTCTACCGGATCTATTGGCACTCAGGCATTGGAAGTAATTTCCGATAACGATTCATTGTTTGAAGTCTATGCACTAACTGCCAATAATAACGTTGATTTATTGATACAACAAGCCCGAAAATTTGCCCCGGAAATGGTGGCCATTGGTAATGAAAACTTATACAATCAACTAAAAGATGCCTTGTCCGATTTGCCAATAAAGGTTTTTGCCGGAGCCGATTCCATTGCGCAAGTAGCAGAAATGCTGCCAATAGATATTGTTTTAACCGCAATGGTTGGTTATTCGGGATTAAAACCCACCATGAATGCCATAAAAGCCGGAAAAAAGATTGCTCTTGCCAATAAAGAAACGTTAGTGGTGGCTGGTGAATTAATTTGCGAATTGGCCTTGAAAAACAAAGCCTCTATCCTACCCGTTGATTCCGAACATTCGGCGATTTTTCAATGTCTGGCTGGCGAAGGAAATAATCCAATTGAAAAACTGATACTTACTGCCTCAGGTGGTCCATTTCGGAATAAATCGATGCACGAACTGGAACATGTCACCAGCGCACAAGCCTTGAAACATCCAAACTGGGAAATGGGCGCAAAAATTACCATTGACTCGGCCAGCTTAATGAACAAAGGATTTGAAATTATTGAGGCAAAATGGTTATTTGGAGTTTCGCCGGATCAAATTCAAGTCGTGGTACATCCACAATCAATCATTCATTCGATGGTGCAATTTGTAGATGGTTCTATCAAAGCTCAACTCGGAATGCCCGACATGAAATTACCGATACAATATGCATTTACTTATCCCGATAGACTGAAAACCAATTTCCCACGATTCGATTTTGATCTTTGCTCGCAGTTCACGTTCGAACGACCTGATATGGAACGATTTCGCAATCTTGGATATGCTTATTATGCCATGGAGCAAGGTGGAAATATGCCTTGCATTCTCAACGCAGCTAACGAAGTGGTGGTGGCAGAATTTTTAAAAGACAAAATCGGTTTTTTACAAATGAGCGATATTATCGAAAACGTAATGGCAAAAGCTGAATTTGTGGCGAAACCAACTTATGATGATTATGTAAAAACAGATAAATTGGTACGCATTTTAACGAAGGAATTGATATAATAAATGGAACCTAATGTACCATATAAAAACTTTAATAGAACGCTGATTTTCGCTGATTTAGCGGAAAATGACGGATGGTACATTCCGTTTCGGAATAAAACAAAGAGGATTTTTCCCCGATAAATCGGGGAGGATTAAGACATAGCTGTCTGAATATCATTCCGATTTATCGGAATTTAAATCCGTTTTTTCAAATCCGCTCAATCAGCGAAAATCAGCGTTCTATTCTTAAATATTTTCAGATAATATACGACATTATTCGCTTTCAATTACTTAATAAATGGAAATTCCTAAAACAGAAGGCATTAAATACGCAGGTTCGAAACTAAAACTCTTACCATATATTTTTAAAATGGTAGGCGAATTGAAAGGTGTCGAAACAGTTCTCGATGGATTTAGTGGCACTACAAGGGTTTCGCAAGCTTTTGCTCAGTTGGGATATTCTACCACTTCCAACGACATTTCAATTTGGTCGGAAGTTTTTGCTACGTGCTATCTTATTTCAAATCAACCGGATGCATATTATAAAGAAATAATTGAACATTTAAATAATTTACAGGGGATTGAAGGTTGGTTTACCAAAAATTATGGTGGGGCAATAAATGATATTAAAAAACCGTTTCAGAATAAGAATACACAAAAGCTGGATGCCATTCGTCAGGAAATTGAACGGTTGAATTTGCAATGGGAAGATAAATGTGTACTTTTGACGAGTTTAATTTACGCTTTAGACAAAGTAGATAATACATTAGGGCATTATGTGGCCTATTTATCTGACTGGTCGGCTCGTTCATTTAAAGATTTGGAGTTAAAATTGCCACAACGTTTTACATCAACTGGTAAAAACTGTGCAATATGTGATGATGTATTTAATACTGTGGCAAATAATGAATATGATTTGGTTTATTTTGATCCTCCTTATGGTTCAAATAACGAAAAAATGCCACCAAGTAGGGTGCGATATGGAGCGTATTATCATTTGTGGACAACGATTATTAAAAATGACGAACCGCCACTTTTTGGAATGGCAAATAGACGGGAAGATACGCGTGATAATGTTTCTGCATCAGTTTTTGAGGAGTTTAGAAAGAATGAATCCGGCGACTTTATGGCAATGGAAGCATTAAGAAAATTAATCATTCAAACAAAAACACGTTATTTATTGTTATCTTACAGTTCGGGAGGTAGAGCCACCAAACAGCAATTGATGGATATAATTTCAGAATCCGGGAAGTTAAAGGACATAAAATTAATTGATTATCAAAAGAATGTTATGAGTTCGATGCGTTCGACCAATGATTGGATTAATAGCGATGGAAAACATCATGAATTTTTATTTTTAATGGAAAAAACTACTTAAATTCATGTAAAAATGGATTTTAAGATCAGGGCAAACTAAATAATTGTAATATAAATAAAACTAACAAAAACTCTTTAAACTCCGTCTGTTGGCGGATATGGGACTAATCATTTTTATATGGAAACATTTCTTATTCGGGCGTTACAGCTCATTTTAAGCCTTTCAATTTTGGTAGTTTTACACGAATTGGGACATTTTGCCTTTGCGCGACTGTTTAAAGTTCGAGTAGACAAATTCTATATGTTTTTTAATCCGAATTTTTCATTGATTAGAGCTAAAAAAATCAATGGAAAGTGGGATATAAAGATCTTTGCTGCCAATGTTCCTGCCAACGAACGTCCGAAATTGGATGCTGACGGTGACGTAATGGTTGATTCCAAAAAGAAAACCATTATGGAGCAAATTCCGGTTTCTGAACTACCTGAAGGCGATTGGCGCAAATATCCGGATAATACCGAATGGGGAATTGGATGGTTACCATTGGGAGGTTATTGTAAAATTGCAGGCATGGTGGACGAATCGATGGATGTTGCACAAATGGCAGCCGAAGCTCAACCATGGGAATATCGCTCACGTTCGGTTTGGCACCGCTTACCAATTATTATTGGTGGTGTGCTGGTGAATTTTATTTTAGCAATGGTCATATATTCAGCCGTTTTGTATACATGGGGCGAAGAATACTTACCACTAAAAAATGCAAAATATGGTCTTCAATTCTCGCAAACCATGTTGAACAATGGATTTAAGAATGGTGATAATATTTTAAAAGTTGATGGACAAACTGTCGAACAACGCTCAGATGTGATTGAAAAGATACTTATTGATGGAAAACAAACCATTACTGTTTCAAGAGATAGTCAATTGATTGACTTAACATTACCAAAGGACTTTGCTCAGAAAATTTTGGCAGCGGGTGAAATTGAACTGGTTTCAATTCGTCAGCCATTTGTAATTTCGGAAGTAACAGCTGGCATGGGTGCCGAAAAAGCTAAATTGCAATCGGGCGATAGTATTGTTGGAATAAATGCTAAACAATTATTTATTTTTCAGGACATTGCAACCGAATTAAATGCCTCTAAAAATTCGAATATTGAAATTGAATTTGTGCGAAATGGTCAAATTCAGAAAACCAAAGTACAAGTTGACGAAAACGGAAAACTGGGAGTTGTACCCCGCCCCTATTTCGATTATTTAGAAACCAAACGCGTTGAATATGGTTTTTTTGCAGCCATACCTGCAGGGATAAATCTTGGTTGGGAAACACTTACAAGCTATGTAAAACAACTTAAATTGGTATTTACAAAAGAAGGATCGAAGCAATTAGGTGGTTTTGGTAGCATTGGAAAAATGTTTCCAAAAGCTTGGGATTGGCAAGTTTTTTGGTCGATGACAGCATTATTGTCTGTAATATTGGCATTTATGAATTTCCTACCAATACCGGCATTAGATGGAGGTTATGTATTGTTTTTAATTTATGAAATGATTACTGGCAGAAAGCCGAATGATAAATTTATGGAATATGCTCAAACAGGAGGTATGTTGCTACTCTTCGGACTGCTTCTCTTTGCAAATGGAAATGATATTTTTAAAGCTATCTTCAAATAGGTTAATTAGTTGATTAGTTAATTGGATTATTAGTTTATTAGTTAATTGGTTAATTAGTTAATTGGATTATGATTGGGTAATTGGTTTAATTGATACAATTCATTGTCAAATTTTCAAAT
Source organism: Paludibacter sp. (assembly GCA_049317965.1). Lineage (GTDB taxonomy): Bacteria > Bacteroidota > Bacteroidia > Bacteroidales > Paludibacteraceae > Paludibacter. The sequence continues at coordinate 7,080 of JBMOHG010000022.1, read as the reverse complement.
AGTCACATTTTCAAATTATCTGATTTTCAAATTGTAAAATTCTCAAATAATTAATCAAAAAAAACTACCACCATGAAACCAACAATTCTTTGCTACCCAAAATGTGGCACATGTCAAAAAGCCGAAAAATGGCTTAGAGCGAATGAAATACAACATTCATTTCGACCTATTAAAGAAGAAAATCCTACAAAGGATGAATTAAAATTGTGGATAAAACAAAGTGGACTTCCGGTAAGTAAATTTTTCAATACCAGTGGATTGCTATACAAAGAGTTCAACATGAAGGACAAAGTTAAAGTATTACCCGAAAACGAATTAATTGATTTACTCGCTTCGAATGGATTAATGGTTAAACGGCCCATTTTATTGAATGGTGATACCGTCTTGGTAGGATTTAAAGAAGAAGAATGGAAAGCTACTCTAAAATAATTGACAAATAAGAAGGATATAACTCAAAAAGTCACTATAAGACTAAATACATGTTTTTTGTTTAAAAAGCCATTGAAAAATGGCTTTTTTGGTATAATCTACTCACTATTTTTTAGTTGTCATCAATATTTTGCCATCTGTACTTTGCAATCAAAAAAAAAGCGAAATTAATACCATCTCTATTTTGTCAATCGGTCAGAATTTTGTACTTTTGTGGCGAAATTAAAAAAACTCAATTTTAAACTATAAATAAAATGATTAAAGTAGGTATCAATGGTTTTGGCCGTATCGGACGTTTGGTATTCCGTGCAGCTCAAGAAAGAAACGATGTTCAAATCGTTGCAGTTAATGATCCATTTTTGGACATAGATTATTTAGTGTATATGTTGCAATATGACACTGTACATGGTAAATTTCAAGGCAAAATTGAAAACAAAGGTGGTAAATTACTTATCAACGATGTAGAAGTTGCTTTCTTCGCTGAAAAAGATCCAGCTGCTATTGCTTGGGGTGCTGCAGGTGCTGAATATGTTGTTGAATCAACAGGTGTATTTACAACTATCGAAAAAGCCGGTCTTCACTTGAAAGGTGGTGCTAAAAAAGTTGTTATCTCTGCTCCTTCTAACGATGCTCCAATGTTCGTTTGTGGTGTAAACTTAGAAACATATACTAAAGACATGGATGTTGTTTCTAACGCATCTTGTACTACTAACTGTTTGGCTCCTATGGCTAAAGTTATCAATGACAACTTCGGAATTCTTGAAGGTTTGATGACAACTGTTCATGCAGCTACTAACACTCAAAAAACAGTTGATGCACCTTCTGCAAAAGACTGGCGCGGTGGTCGTTCAATTTTAGGAAACATTATCCCTTCTTCTACCGGAGCTGCTAAAGCTGTAGGTAAAGTAATTCCTGCATTGAATGGCAAATTAACAGGTATGGCTTTCCGTGTACCAACTGCTGACGTTTCAGTTGTTGACTTAACAGTACGTTTGGAAAAAGCTGCTTCTTATGACGAAATCAAAGCAGCTATGAAATTAGCTTCTGAAACCACAATGAAAGGTATCCTTGGATATACTGAAGATTCAGTTGTTTCTTCTGACTTTATCCACGAAACTCGCACTTCGGTATTTGATGCTGGTGCTGGTATCGCATTGAACGGTAACTTCGTAAAATTAGTTAGCTGGTACGACAATGAGTGGGGTTATTCTTCAAAAGTTCTTGACCTTATCGCACACATGGATTCAGTAAAATAAACTGAACCTTTCGATAAATATAAAATCCTTTGTAACATAATGTTGCAAAGGATTTTTTTGTATTGCAAGAGTTGGCGAACAATAATAAGTATAGAAGTGTTTTGAGTAAAAAATTAATGATTCCAATAATCAATATGAATTACAAAATATTTACAATCAACTTAGAGATAACAAACTATAAATTTGGTGCACGCCCCGGAGTTAGCCGCCCTGATCCTGAAGTGTACAAAGTGCTTGGTGAAGCAGGAATTAGAAAGATGGTAAGCAGACATTATGAATTGCTCCGGGTAAGTTCAATCGACCATTTATTTGCGAAAGATGATTCGATATTTGAAATTACAAAGAAAAATTCGGCCGATTTTATGATTCAGATTTGCGGTGGCCCCGATTATTATAATCAAAACAGGGGAAAACCTATGCTGGCAAATCGACATGCAGCATTCTCCATTACAGCAGAGGCAAGAATTGAATGGTTGAACTGTTATAAAAAAGCACTTTTAGAACTGAACGCTCCAGAACATATTGTGTTGTCATTATGGAATTATCTGAATGTATTTTCGAGTTGGATGGTAAATGAGGAAAAGAGTACATGATTAATGACAATATAGATGATGAAAAAAGGCTGCCCGAAAACGGACAGCCTTTTCTATAAAATTAAGAATTGAATTATGCTTTTGGAGTTTCTTCAGCAGCAAGTGCTTCAGTAGCTTCGTCGGCAGCTTGTTCGGCTGGAGTTTCAGCTGGTCTTTCAACAACAGCTTCAACAACTTCGGCAACAGGAGCTTCAGCAACAGGAGCTTCAACAACCGCTTTGGCTTTCTTTTCTTTTTTGGCAGCTTTTTCAGCAGCAAGATCCATTTTATCTTTCAAATCAGACAAAGATTGAATATCACCAAGAGTTGATTTTTCTACTGTTTGAGCAGGAGTTGCAACCGGAGCATCTTCTTTCTTAGCACGTTTTGGAGCTGCTTTCTTAACAGGAGCTTCGGTAATTACCGATTCACCTTTTTCAGCACGTTTTGCATCTTCATGAATACGGCTGTGTGAAAGGATAATACGTTTTGCATCTTTGTTGAATTCAATTACTTTGAAAGCTAATTTTTCATCAACCAAAGCTTGTGTTCCGTCTTCTTTAGCCAAATGTTTTGGAGTTGCAAAACCTTCAACACCGTAAGGTAATGAAATAACAGCACCTTTATCCAACATTTCTACAATTGTGCCTTCGTGTACACTGTCAACGGTGAACATTGATTCCAATACATCCCAAGGATTTTCTTCCAATTGTTTATGACCTAAGCTCAAACGACGATTTGCTTTGTCGATTTCCAATACCTGAACATCGATTTCTGCACCAATTTGAGTAAATTCAGATGGGTGTTTAACTTTCTTAGTCCATGATAAGTCAGAAATGTGAATCAAACCATCTACACCTTCTTCGATTTCGACAAATACACCAAAGTTAGTAAAATTACGTACTTTAGCTACATGTTTGCTACCGGCAGCATAACGAGCTTCGATATTTTCCCATGGATCAGATTTCAATTGTTTGATACCCAACGACATTTTACGTTCGTCGCGGTCAAGTGTAAGGATAACTGTTTCAACCTCTTCGCCTACTTTCAAGAAATCCTGAGCAGAGCGTAAGTGTTGTGACCAGCTCATTTCCGATACGTGAATTAAACCTTCAACGCCTTGAGCTATTTCAACAAATGCACCGTAATCGGCCATAACCACTACTTTTCCTTTCACTTTGTCACCAACTTTTAAGTTTGGATCAAGAGCATCCCAAGGATGAGCAGAAAGTTGTTTCAAGCCCAATGCAATACGTTTTTTCTCGTCATCGAAGTCAAGAATAACCACATTAAGTTTAGAATCCAATTGTACAATTTCTTCAGGATGCGCAACGCGTCCCCAAGATAAGTCGGTAATATGAATCAAACCATCTACGCCGCCAAGGTCGATAAACACACCGTAAGAAGTGATGTTTTTAACTGTACCTTCAAGTACCTGACCTTTTTGAAGTTTTCCAATAATTTCTTTCTTTTGCAATTCAAGTTCAGCTTCGATAAGTGCTTTATGCGATACAACAACGTTTTTAAATTCGTGATTAATTTTAATAACCTTGAATTCCATTGTTTTATTAACAAACACATCGTAATCGCGGATAGGTTTCACATCGATTTGTGAACCTGGAAGGAAAGCTTCGATTCCGAATACATCTACAATCATACCACCTTTGGTACGGCATTTTACAAAACCCTTAACAATTTCTTGAGTTTCGAGAGCAGCATTAACGCGATCCCATGAGCGGGTAGCGCGAGCTTGTTTGTGTGAAAGGATTAATTGTCCTTTTTTGTCTTCCTGACTTTCGATATACACTTCAACTTTGTCGCCAACTGCCAAATCAGGATTGTAACGGAATTCGCTCATTGGCACAACTCCATCCGATTTGTAGCCTACATTTACAACTACCTCACGTTTGTTTATCAAAATCACAGTACCTTCAACAACTTCTTTGTCCTTAATTGCGTTCAAAGTGTCGTCGTAAATTTTTTCTAATTCTGCTTTTGATTTGGCGGTCATGATATCACCTTTTTCATAAGCATCCCAATCGAAATCACCCTGTGGAACTGGTTTTGCAGCTTTTACTTTTACAGATGGTGCTTCTTCAATTACGATTTCTACCGGAGCTTCTTCAGCAACTGGTGCTTCTTCAACTACAGTTTCTTCAACTACAGGCACTTCTTCAACTACAGGCACTTCTTCAACTACAGGCACTTCTTCAACCACTGTTTCTTCAACTACCGGTGCTACTTCTGCAATTACTTCTTCTACAACTGGTGCTTCTTCAATTACTGTTTCGGCTACAACCGGAGCTTCTTCAATAACTTCTTCTACTACCACTGGAGCTTCTTCAACTACTTCGGGAGCAGTTTCAATTACGGTTTCTTCAACCACGTTTTCTACTACGGCTGGAATTACTTCTTCCGTAATGTTTTTGTTTTCTTCCATTTCTGAAAAATTGTTTTTTTAATTACTAATAAATTAGTAGGTTAGACATTATGATAACTTTACAAAATAGGGCGCAAAGATACAAAAAATGATTGGATTGACAAAGCCCTATTAATAGCATAAATTCTTTATAATTATTTGCTTCAAACTTCGCACAGAATCAATCGCATTTGTAAAGCGTAACTATTTACTTATAACTCACTTTAGTGTGAATATTGTAACAAATATCATTAATTCTGTAATGAATTTAGGCTTAAGAGTCCTCACCTTTGCACAGTGGAAATTAATTCATTATTAAACATAAAAAATCATGAAAGCTTTTAAATTAATTATTATTGCTGTCTTTTTATTTTCGGGAGCAGCGCAGGCGCAACTATCTATAAATGTTCATATTGGCTCACCACCACAATGGGGACCGGCTGGATATTCTGACGTTCGCTATTATTATCTGCCAGATGTAGAAGCATATTATGATATTCATAATTCTACTTTCATCTATATAGAAGGACGAAATTGGGTTCATAGAAAGTATTTACCATCGCGTTATCGTAACTACGATTTGTACAATGGGTATAAAGTGGTCATGTCCGATTATCGTGGGAATACACCATATATACAATTTAAGGATTATAAATCGAAATATGCAAAGGGTTATCGTGGGCATTCGCAACCGAATATTGGAAGAAGAAACGACAATGGCTATTCTAATCATAGAGATATTCCAAATAATCATTCAAATAAAACCATTCAGGTGAACAAAAGAAATGATCATCACAATAATGATAGCAGAAGAAATGATAGTAAAAAAAATGAAGGACGCGGCAATGATAAAGGTCGCAAATAACTTACAAACAATCAGTTTAACAATTAAATAACAAACTACAAAAATGAAAACAAAAAAGATTACCATCGCGATTACCTTATTATTAATGATTTCAGTTTCAAACTTATCAGCTCAGGACAGACATTTTTCTGAAAGTCATGGCAGCACGTTGAACCTTGGTTTAGGTGTAGGTGGATATTCGAGTTATTATGGAAGTATTGGTCATACTTTGCCAATTTTAAATGTAAACTACGAATTTGGAGTTACACGAAATTTCACATTAGCTCCATTCCTGACTTTATATTCTTATGCCGACAATAATTACCGTTCAATTGTGACTCCTATTGGTGTAAAAGGAACTTTTTATCTTGATGACATACTTCATGCAGGTTCTCGCTGGGATTTTTATGCTGCCGGATCGTTGGGATTTGCAATTGTAAGCACAACATGGGATGCTAATTATTATGGTGATAGAACTTATTATCAATCTACAAATCCTTTGTATCTCGATTTTCATTTAGGAACAGAATATAAGTTGAGTAATCACGTTGGAGCATTTCTTGATTTATCAACAGGAGTTTCGACTATTGGGATTGCTATACATTAATAAAACATAACATCATGTCAAAAGAAAAAGAAGTAAAAGAACATTCCGACAAAAAAGCACCGTTGAAAAATTTGAAAGAAAAACGTGCTGACAAAGCTATGAAACGCAGGGAAAAGAATACTGTTAGCGCAGTATAAATATTAAATGTTCTACGATTTAATAATCAGGCAAATAATTAATTACCTATAGTTTATCAACCCTTTTCTTTGTCAATTGACCAAAGGAAAGGGTTGTATTTTCTATAAATGAGCAACTATAATAAATAGAATCAGAAAAAACAACGAGTAAAAAAAATTCACTATAAAGTAAAACCAAATGAAAACACTGACATATTTAGCCATGGCATTAATTATAACGTCGTGTGCAAATTTAGTAAAATTTCCAATCTCGACAATAACACCTGCTGCTGACATAACAGCTTCAGTGAAATTGGATAATAATGGAAATAATAGAATTTCTATAACCGCAAAAAATTTAGCTGGAATTGAAAGACTGAATCCCCCAAAATGTGTTTATGTGGTTTGGATTTTAACCGAAAATAATGGTATAAGAAATATTGGAAAATTAGCAAATAACAATGCTGAAACTATCAATTTAGAAACATTGACACCTTTCAAATTTTCGGAAATTTTTATAACTGCCGAAGATCAGCTAGATGCTTCCTATCCAAGCGGTATTGAAATATCGCGAATAAAATTTTGATAACAATAACTAGCATTTATGTTTAAAGTGTGAATTATGTAATTGTTTCACAATATCTTGTAACAAAATAAAGATGGTTAAGCCCTACATTTGCATCATTCAATTATCAATATATAATTTCTAAAAAAACAACATTATGAGTACAGGAAAAGTAGTATTAGGAGTATTGGCCGGTGCAGCCACCGGAGCATTGTTGGGTGTATTATTTGCACCAGCAAAAGGAACAGTTACCCGCAGAACAATTTACAGAA
>JBMOHG010000021.1:0-17619 GCA_049317965.1 Paludibacter sp. | reverse complement strand
TTTAAACAAATTATTAATCAGAATTCAGTTGCATTTGCAAGTTGAATTCAGCAAACAATACTGGTCCATTGAGATGAAGTTGCTCAATCCAACCCAGTTTTTCACGTTGCGGGCAATCGGTAAAAACGCCTTGCATATTACTTTTTATGGCTTTATCAATCAATATATGCGCTTTGTTGAAAATATCGTTCGAACATTCAAAAGTGGAAGTTTGTGGAGCTGAATTATAGACAAAACATGATTTTATATCTTTAAGTACTGGAAGATTCAGTGGATTTTTTTCACCTTTCAGCACAGCACCTTCCACCTGAATGTAATGAAAACTGTAGTACGAAAACTGTGGATGCCATGTTTCGTCACCTTCACCTTTGAGTGTATAATTATAAATGTGCGGACGACCTGTTTGACGTTGATCAGCTGCACCTTCTGGCGTTACCGTTTCACCCACAATAAGTGTAATTTTATCACCCGGTTTGCCATGTACGGTAATTTCGGGGTAACCCGCAAGGTTTTGAAACATGTCAAAAACGATAACTGAAGGATCGATTTTACGTTTGGTCTTTATCGAAGCACTGTCGCACTCCTGCCGAGTGAACCTTTTGAGCGATTTTACTTCAAACCGCTCCATAATTTTGATCGGATAGCCTTGTTGTGGTTCTAGTTTGCCTTTCGGAGCATCCTGTATAACAACAGTTTTCCATCCCGTATCGTTGAACTTTGGCATATTCCATCCTTTTTGTTCCAATCGCGCATCGTAATCTTCGCCACCATATATATCGTTGAAAGTTATTGGGCTGAAAGTGTATTTCCAACTCTGATCTGATACGATTTCTTGAGTCGTATTATCAGTATATCGGATTATGGTTTTGAAAAACAGAGTAGGGGCACCAAACGATACTTTTAGTTTGCTGTATCGGCCACCCTGCGTATTGAAAAAACCGTTGCCTAGCAAAACCCCAAATACGTTTTCACCTTTTTTCAGGTAAGAAGTAATATCGAAAGTATTGTAATAAACCGTTTTATCATAATCGCTCCAGAAAGGGGCAAATTCACCATCTCCCACTTTTTTACCATTTATACTGAACTCGTAATGTCCCAGTCCGCAAATATAAGTTATGGCTTCCTCTATTTCTTTGTGTGCAGAAGATGATTTGCGCAGCACAATACTTTTGCGGGAAATTGTGTCAATGTTTTTCCAAACTGCTTTGTATTCGGGCGTTCCCATCTCCCAACTCAAAAATCGTTTTCCGGCTGGAATGCGGGCAGAATCGGCACGGATGGCACCAATCCAAACCCCTAAATCCCCTAAAGGGGACTTTGGTGAGGTTCGAAATTCAGCCCAATCACTCCAATCCGTTGTTTTTCCTTTTTCATCCCACACGCGAACACGCCAGTTGTAATTTTTGCCATTCGTCATGGCAATTCCGTTGTATTTGATATGTTGACTTTGAGTTGAAACGACTTTCCCTGAATTCCAGTCAAAATTTTCTGATTTGATTTCAAGTTCGTAAGCACTTTGCATTGTTCCGTTTTCGGTAGACTTTAATTGCCATCCAAAACGTGGTTGTAATGTATTTACAGCCAACGGATTTTGTTGAAATTCGCAGGTGAGTTTAGTGATTTCAACAGCTTTGGAAGCAATAGCAATACAGAAAAACACAAAAAGAAGTACCCCAATTCTCAATCGGCTAGCGGATGACTTAAAGAATGTAAGCGCATTGAACTTCAAACTTTTTAATTTTTGCATTTATTGATTGGTCTTGAAAGAACAATGGTTCGTTATAAAATATTCTATAATGCTGTTGTACAATAATTTAAACAACTTTATTTAACGAATTATAATTTACTCAAACTAAAAAGTAAACGCAAAGCCGCAAAACTATAAACACTTAAAAATCAATTAGAAGAGAAAGAACGCAAAGACAAAAACTTTCAGTTTTTCTTTGCGACTTAGCAACTTTGCTTCTTTGCGTTCAAAAAATCATTTTTTATAACGAACCATTGAAAGAAATTAGACGATAAAAAACTGATTTTGTAACCAATCATAAACATTTTGTTAACTAAAATGGTAATATGTTTGGGTCAACCGAATCATTATTTCCTTTTTTTTCGTTGCCATAAGTTAAGTGCAGATAAAGTAGCGTGCGGACATGCTTTTGTAATTCATTGTCCTTGAATTCAAACCATGCTTTTCGTTGAGTTGAACTTTCGACAATCCTTTTAAAATTTGCAAAAGGTTTTTTTCTGTTTAAGGCGTTAGAGAGTACGTTTTGTAATTTTTTATCGGTTAATTGAAACATGAAATTTTCCATTATTCCAAATGATTCATGCGATTCAAGGGGACAGATTTCGAAACAATTTTCCCAAGTGGAATTTTTCATTGGTATTTCGTCTTCCATCCCTTCATCGTATTCATTTAATTGATCCATCAAATCGGCAGCAAAATCCTCCATTTCTAATGTGTCGGTATTGAGATAGCAAATACAACCTCCATCGATTGTTTGCGCTATCTGTTTTAATAGTTTTTCGAACTTTGGGGGTATTTCGTCCAATTCTTCTTCATCACTATCTAATTGATCTTGAAGAAATTCAAGTACTAATTCTAGTTTATTCCTGTCGTCTTTTATCAGTCTGATATGACCAAGTACTTCGTCTAATAATTGATTTGTGTTCATATGATAGGTATTGAAAATTGATAATCTCAACTAAAGTATTCACAAAGAAACTTATGCCGAGCAAATATTAATACAGTTTTCATGAAATTGAATTTTACTCATCTTTTTCTAAATCATCAATGTGTGTGTAGAATGCTACAATTTCATCCATATCGTTTTTATTTGCTTTGCCAAGAGTTTTAGTTTTATAATTTTTAGAAATTCCTATTTCATTTTAATTAGGTTCATCATCCTCCTCATAAAAATTATTATAAATATCTGAACTTACAATAAACTCACCTTCTCCAACTGCTTTTCTGAGTTGATTGGTAATTTGCTGTATCCGTTGAGGAGAGTCATCTTCAGAGGAAATATAAAATGGTTTTCCATTTTTACCACATTCAATATCAATTAGTTCGATATCTTCGGTATCTTCTTCCAAAATATACTTTGTTATATCTGAAAAAATTTTATGAGGTTTAAATCCTAATTCAAGTGCATATTCGTTGGCTGCAAAAATAATGTTGTGAGCCAACACGTATGTTGTTTTTTCAAAATTATCACCGCCCAACCGCTCGAGCAATTCAAAGTACTTGTCGGTATCAACATTGAAATTATAAAAAGAATCTTTAGTGCCCAGACAGAACAAATCGACTAGGTAAACACCAAAAGTGATATGACCATTTGCATGGATACGTGATACAATGATGGATGCTTCACCGGCACTTTTCCAATTTTCATTAATCCAACATTCATGAATTGCTAAATTTCTTGCTTTTAAACGGATATAATTCTCCGGACTAAGTTGCTGTTGTTTGTTTTTTATTTTTGCCATATTTTTTTTTTATTGAAATATTTCCCGTAATTCTTTGTTGCTGAGTTTGCCGAGCCAGTTTTCGCCTGTAGCCACGGTCATATCGGCTAAATGTTTCTTTTTCTGTATCATATCGTCAATTTTTTCTTCAAAAGTATTTTTAGTAATAAAACGATGAACCATCACGTTTTTCTTTTGTCCTATACGGTAAGCGCGGTCGGTTGCCTGATTTTCGACTGCCGGATTCCACCACAAATCGTAATGAATTACATGCGAAGCGGCAGTAAGATTAAGCCCGGTTCCGGCAGCTTTGAGCGAAAGAATAAAAATTTTATCGGCACGGTTATGCTGAAAACGTTCCACCATTTCTTGTCGCTGTGGTATAGTACATCCACCATGATAAAACATCGGTTTTTCGCCAAACCGTTCGGTAATAAATCTTTCGAGTAGCAAGCCCATTTCTTTATACTGAGTGAAAATCAACACTTTTTCGCCTGCCTCTATAATACTGTCAATCAGTTCAAAAATCAACTCCATTTTTCCGGAAAGCGCAGCATCGTAGTTTCCGTTTTTCAGAAAATTGGTGGGGTGATTGCATATTTGCTTTAGCGCCATAATCATTTGTAATACCAAACCTTCGCGCTTGAAAAGCGACTGACCTTTGTCGCCAACCAAACCTTCAATTTCGGCCAATGCAGCCTGCATGGTTTTTTCGTACAATGCCGCTTGTGGTTTGGTAAGCAATGCAAACTGATTCTGTTCCACTTTGTCGGGTAAATCAGAAATAATGCTTTTATCCGTTTTCATACGGCGCATCATAAACGGCGAAGTAACTTTCCTGAATTTTGCAACAGCTTTTACATCATTGAAAACCTGAATTGGGTCGGCAAAATTGGATTTAAATGCTTTAATATTACCCAGATAACCTTTATTGGCAAATTCCATGATAGACCAAAACTCCGTCAACCGATTTTCAACCGGTGTACCACTCATGGCAATACGAATGGTGGCGGGAATACTTTTTATAGCTTTAGATTGTACCGTATCGTGGTTTTTTATGTTTTGTGCCTCATCAATCACCATTATTTGCCACTTTTGCTTTTTCATTAATTCGGCATCGCTTCGCAACACGCCATAAGTAGTAAGCATTACATCCGACTCAAATTGTTTAATGTCGCGTGCACTACCATGAAAAACATGAGTGGAAATTGAAGGTGCAAATTTATTAAATTCTGCTTGCCAGTTGGTAATCAGCCCCGTGGGAACAACAATCAATGCCTTGTGTTTCTTGTCAATAGCCTCTTCCTCTTTTAGTTTTAGCAAAATGGCAATCACCTGAAGTGTTTTACCCAGACCCATATCGTCGGCAATAATACTACCAAAACCAATGCGACTGTTGCGGTACATCCACGAAAAACCGCGCTGCTGGTAAGGGCGAAGTTGAGCATTCAGACCAGCTGGTAACGGAATGTCCTCGTTGGAATTTAACTCCTGAATCATATCCCGCACTTCGTCGGTCAGACTAATTTTTGCGCCATTATATTCCTCCGACAAAGCAGCCTGAAGCAACTCATAGCTATTGAGCTCTTTATCACTTTCAAAAATTTTTTTGAGCCGTTCAATTTCTTCTTCACTCACATAAATATACCTTTCTTTGAATCGGAAAAGTCCACTGGCATTTTTCAGTAGTTTTTTAAATTCTTCAGGGCTAATAAGCACATCACCTAGCGCTACCTGCCAATCGAAAGCTAGTAAATCTTCTAATCGGACATAACCTTGATTGACAGCTTTTCTTTTAAGTTTTACACTAGCTTGTGGTTTAAGCAAATGCTGCAACGACTTGGGCAATAATACCTGAATATCCAATAGCTTGATAGCCGGAATGATGTTTACCAGAAAAGGAGCAAATTCGGTAATGTCAAACCGTATCGGTTCGCGGGTTTCGGTATTGATATAATTGTCCAACCCATTAATAAATGATGAAAGCAACGACAGCGATTGAAGTATCTTAAACCGTTGTTTCTCATATTGTTTCTGTGTCAGAATTTTCGAAAGTTCGATGGGCAATTCATTGGGTTCTGCTCTGTTTTCGAAACTCACCTGCACATCAAACAAATTTTCCGAAAGTTCACTCACTGCAATTATCGGTCTGAATTCATTTGCCGAAAGGTAAAATCGATCCAACCACACTTTTATTCCACCGCTCAATGCATTTTCGCCAACGCCTGAAAATCCATAACTTTTGTTTTTGAAAAACAGGTCTTCAAATAAATCACCATTGGAAGGTTTCGATAATTTCACAACCAATTCGGTAACAAAAACCGAAAGTAACTCTTGTACCTGATTTTCGAGTGGCAGCAATTGCTTGGTTTTTCCTGTTTCTTTTTGTATTAAAAATAAATTTGGTGGTAAAATATCTATCAATCTCTCGATGAGCAAACGTACTTCAGCATCGATGGTGGTGGGCAACCAGCGAATAATGAATTGTTTATTATCAAGTTGTACAATTTGTGGCACAACATTTCCATTGGAAATAAGGTGTAGCGAGGCAAATAATATTTTATGAAAAGCAGCTACTGATGGTTGATAATCGGGAAGTCGGTCGGGATTGAGGCTGAAAAGTGCCGGAAGCAGTTGTTCGTTGGTACTGAACGAATGATTTTCACCAGCAATTTCTGTTCGGTTATTATTGTCGATGGTGAACGAAAGAGTTGTATGATAATTAATTGCCTGATTTATTTTATTTAATGGATAAAGAGCTTCCAGCAATAATTTTTTCGATAAAATCCTTTTGGCATCCCGCGCGTTTCGTGTAAACTGAAGGTTGAATTTATCCCTGAAATTACCTGACGAATAAAAAGGTGGCGAATCGGGCAGCAGTAATACCACTGATTCTGAAATATCATTCAATCGCGAAAAATCTACGCGCAAATAAGCTTTTTCCTCGTCATAAAGCTCTGGCTTTTTCTTGGACACAGTAAGCAATTTTGCCAATGAAGCTATTTCGTTTTTTTTCTGGTCGGCAATAAAAATTCCACGTTTCTTTAACTCTTCCAGTAGATTGACATTATGAATTTCGAAAACCATAAATGGATTATTGTCAATCTCGCGACTTATCATATAAATAACCGCAGCCAAATGTTTACAAGGCACAGCCCAGTCGGGACACGAACATTGCATTTTAAAATCTGTCCACTGGCGTGGAAAAACTTTGAGACCTTTTTGTTCGGCAATGGTGAGAATTTCAGGGTCAAGTTCGCGGTTTAGCAATTTGGAAATCAAAGCTGGACGCTGAATAATGCTTTCCATTAAAGTATCCACCTGTTCCTCGAAAAATGGTGGAACAATTATAGTAACATTGTAAGGCCGTGGACGACTTCCTGCAACTTTGGCCGCAATCTGATTCCCTTTGATTTTCACCTCTTTAACATAACCATTGCGAGCATACGAAGCCCCACGAGGCAAGCGATTGTCATAATCTACATTTTCCAACGATCGAAGCCAATGCTCACCCCACCATGTTTTGCCAAATTGAATAGCCATAATATTTAATTGTAATTGTTTTGCAAGAAGTAAAAAATAAGCTAATGATTCAGTATCAGCTTAAGATGCAAAGTTAGCGAAAAAAATAATATAAGTAAGAAATTACGATTATTTCACAAGAAAAACCGCACAGACAACGACTGTTGCAATTGACAGATTTGGAATTCCAAGATTGGAAATCACAGATTGTGATATCTAATTCTATCAATATAAGTTTAAGAAATAAGTCGACCGTTTTTTTGTATCGGTGGTAGGGATGTTTGTAAGTTCAGGATTCAAAATTTTCTCTAAATTAACAATTTGATTATGCTGATAGATATTCTTACAATAATAAAAAGGAATACCCGAAAAACTTACATCTTCGGACATTCTTTCGTAACCTCAAAAAAACTAATTTATTAAACTAAACCTGATTCCTGTTTAATTCTACTTTCCTAAAATAAGAATTTAGACTAGGAAAATGAACCCATCGGGTTCAGATATTTATAGAAAAACAGAAAACCAAAATATATACGACCCCTATCGGGGTCGAATAGGGGTTTAAAATCACGTTTTCTATAAATATATAATGCCTCTGGCATTAAAAATCTAATTTAGTAAAGTAGAATTAAAGGGATTTAGAATGCAGTTTTATGTTTCACTTGGCCCTATGGGTGGATTGGATTCCAGCGCAAGTGAAGTTTCGTTAAAGATTTTACAACTTAACAAAATCAGATTCTATACTATCAATTAACTGTTCGTCAATTTTCAATTCTACAGCAAACTCTCGAAATTTACTAACAGCGATGCTTACTATTTCAATTAAAGCCTTATAATCCTGAATGTCGTTTCGCTTAGCAACAATTTCCAAATCTTCACGGGTAATATTTTCATTTTTACCATTGATAGTCATCGAATGCCGATTCATATAGGCAGGAGCGGCAAAATCTACACTGTATGTCAAGTCATAAGCGGGGGACAAACGCCAAACACCATCAGGAGTCATACAGAAGCTGAAGTTTTTTGAATGGTCATCTACATTACGTGCAAGCACATTAAATACCATCCGCAGGTATTGTTGACGGCTATCTTCGTATGGTAAATTGAGTCGGCGTATTACAGCAAACAAATCTTCGTAGCTGTGACTACCAGGAGACATGGCTGCTAATGTTTGTATATGTATTCGGTCATTACCAACACGGTCGAACCGACGGGTCAAAAAATGGGTAGTGTTACCGTACGAAAGCAATTCTGACGGCATCATATTTATACCCGCAGCCAAAGCCATTTTATAATACACATATTCCAACTTGGCTAATGGATAAGATGAATTATCATCGTATTTCAAAATAAAATGTTCAAATCCTTCCGAAATATTTCCTTGTCCGGATATTACTTCACCTGTAGTTTTATTTACTGCAACTATTGCTTTCGGGCGTTTACCTCCGGGCGATGAACTGATTTTAATTAGATCCTGCCACAGAATTGAATTTTCCGGATTGAGTATTGTCGTTTTCCGTTCATTCAATACCTGTTTAGCAAACGCATAAAGGTGTTCAATATCTACCGAGAAAACGGAGTCAACGCCTAATTTCTGAGCAGGTTCATATTCAAGCGCACCCATTGCACGGCTTCCAATAAACGAAAGATGATCAACGGGACTAACTTTATTTGTCGAAATATGATTATCCCGCAGCCATGCACTGAAAAGAGAATGGCCCCATTTATCGGGAAGCGAATCGGCAATCATGGGCGGTAGTCCCAAATACAATTTATCTTTATCGCCTGTCCATGGAATACGTTTCTTGCTACGTGGTGAATTGATAGACATGGTTAGAGGAGCAATATCCAAACCTTTGTCTAAAAATCCCGATTCATATTCAAAAACAGCCAAATCAGCTTTTTTATCCCACGAAAGATACCCGACTGGCATTCCCCACAGTTTTACCATAACTACGTTTGTTTCCATAATTACTTTCCTTTTTGCTGTTTCTTAAATAATGCACGGGGACTTTCAGGTAATTCAGGCAGCAGCTTCTCAATTTCGTCCAGACTGTCAATGGCTCTCAGTAATTTAATAAACGAAGCCAACGTCACACCAGTAGAAGAACCATTCTCAAACGTGCTGATAGTGAATACACTCAAACCTGATTTTTGAGCCACTTCTTTCTGAGTAAAACCCATTCGTTTACGATAGTCACTGTATCGTTTTCCCAGTTGTCGGATTATTTCACTACCCGTTTGTTCATACAATTCGTTGTACATACATTTATTTTTTTGCAAATATAGATATATCTAAATTAATATCCAAATAAATTACAATATTATAGATTTATCTGTAGTATATTTCCACATAATGCTTTAAAAGTTACTCAATTTATTAATTTAACTTACTTGCTACCAAAAAATACCCGAAAGCTCATTACTGAATATCGGACATTCTTTCTTACCTCAAAAAAACTAATTTGCTAAACTAAACCTGATTCCTGTTTAAACGGATTTTGAACGCCGTTTAATGTTTCACTTGGACCGGCTGGTGTAGATGTTGAAGATGTATTGTGTGGCGTTGGTGCGTTGCCTTCATTATCCTAGCGGGATAATATATCAATAGAAAACAATTATCAACCACAGACATACGACCCCGAATGGGGTCGAACAACATCTTATAATGGCATTTTTTCTATTGATATGCGACACCTTCGGCGTCAATGCTTATCATATCCCTTGCTTCGCTACGGGATGACAAAACAAGAAAGGGACTATTAATCTGTCTCCCAACCTGCATTCATAACAGTATCCATCGTGTGACGACTGTACGGGGTGTTATCTATACCACTTCTACTTTTAATCCCAATTTTAATTTTCGGATATTTCTTCTTACTACCTTTACTTTTTATCGGTGGAGGAATGGGTGATAATTATTCGGCTTTTGGTGCAGCTGCTATAGAGTTTGGTGGAACAATAATTCCGTACTCTTTGGGCGATTTAATAATGTTTTTTTCAAAATCATCAAATAACTGAGAAAAGTTGCCTTTTGTTTCTTGTAAAAAGAATGTATTAAGTTTGTTACGGTTTTTAATTGTATATTGTGTGTACAGTTTGCTGAAATCATTTAGCTTTTCGGTATAAGTGAATGCATTTCCGGCATTTTTTATTTTGGCAATTAATCGTTTACCGTTTGTATCGTTTTCAATAAACTCAAAGAATTCATCAATCAGCTTTTCAAAAGCTTCGATTTGCTCTTTGATTTTTTCTTCCAGTTTATTGCGTTTTTCTATTTCTTTCAAGATATTGTATTTTGAACCAGGGCCTGTGGGTGGTTCTCCTGAACCGCCTTTGGGTTTCCCTTTAGGCTCTTCTTCAATTGGTGATGTAATTCCGATTTTGTTATCGAAATAAATTTCAACATCATCAATATCTGGGCCTGTTGTTTTAGTCGCCTGACGGTAAATAATGCTGAAACGGTGCCAGAATTCCGTAAATAACTCATTGGATAACTTCTTATCCAATTCAATTACAAATTCAATGAGATTCAGAATTCTAAAATAACTATTTACACTGGTTTTAAGTTCCTGTGCTTTTTCAAAATTAGTCTTGATATACTCCCGAAAAGCTGATTCTATCTCAATCATTTTGCTTTTGGCAGTATATTCAGTGCTGTATTGCTTGAATAATTTAAACTGTGCTTTAAATAAATCGTTCTTATTTAGCTGTTTGTACAATTCCAGCAATGTTTTTTCATCTTCCAACGGTGCAAAATCAGAAACAACCACATTGGAGAAGTGCTCAAATGCTTGTTTTATATTTTGTACGTTTACATTGAGGTGCGAAAAATCAACAATCTTACAATCGTTTTTGTCCTTTGTGATACGATTTACACGTGAAATAGTCTGTATTGCATTAATGCCCCTTATTTCCTTGTCCAAAAACAAAGTATGTAATTTGGGTTCGTCAAAGCCTGTTTGAAGCTTATCCACCACAATGATTAGTCCGTTTTTAGCCAGTTTGAAGTTTTGAAGTACTTGTTTTTCGTTGATACCATCATTCAAGCCGTTTGGAGTTTCAACGCCCTGACGCTCTGAATAAACAATATATATTGGTGCTTCACTAAAACGTTCGTATTTCTTTTGGGCTGCAATTGCTTGCGGATAATACCTGTCAATCAGTTTTTTGTATTTTATGGCATTAGGAATTGACGAAACTGCAAGCATAGCTTTTGCCGTACCACGAATGTTGTGATAAACTGCTGACAGCAGTCTATCCACTACAAAATGAGCAATGGCATCAATTCTGTCCGGGTCTGAATATATTTTCTCTTTGCGGATTTGATAACGAGTTTCAATTTCTTCGTCTGTCAGTTCTTTGCCACCATAGCCGGTGTCACCTTCAAAACCTTCTAATTTATTATCGGGGAGCTGAAAAAACATTTTAGCAGATACAGGAACTATTCCACGTAGCGGATTGAAAATATATTCATCTTCAATGGCTTCACGCATGGTGTAACTATCAAACGGCACCCATAGTTTCTCACCTTCCGCATATTTATTGTATTCACCGAAACGTGCCAAAGTATGGTCGCTCGGTGTGGCTGTAAAACCAATTATCAGATTCTTTTTCTTTCGGGTCATTTTGTATTGATCGCTGTTGTCGAAAGTGCTTTGCAGTTCGTCAAACAGTGAAACCATATCTTCGTGCTGGTCTCCTGAATTACTTCTGTGAACTTCGTCAATTATAAAACAAACCCGCATGGAAGCTAATCTTTGAATGGCTGCTTCATCCATAAACTGATTGGTTGTGGCGTTGTCTTTGCTGGTTACAGCCGAAAACTTTTGGATATTGACTACCACAATACGTTCAGAACTGCTCAACGCCTTTTTGAAAGAAGTTTTATCATGTGCTTCTATAAACATTCCTTTCTGAATGTTCATATTATGCAGCATCGTATCTAACTGGTCACGGAGTTGCAACCTATCCACAACAATCAATATCTTATCGTAAATAAACTTGCCGTGCTCGTCGTGCATATCTTTCAACTGGAGAGCCGACCAGCCAATGATATTACTCTTGCCAAAACCTGCGGCATATTGCAAAAGCAAAGAATAAACATTCTTATTATTCTGATATTTAAGTCGTTTACCTACCAACTCTTGAATCTTTGGTTCGCTTGCACCTTTAGCACGAAGTTCGGCTTCCAGCTTTTTGATAAAGTAGTCCGGTTCTTTTTCGTGCTCAATAAACTCTACAATTTTATCTGCAATTTTATCAGCACCGAATTTTTGTTTTGGGCGGGGAGAAATCAAACGTCCATCGTTGTGCTTGTACTCTTTTTTACCTTTGCTAGTCACTACTAATTCACGTTCCAAAAAATTATAATATAGAATTTCTTTCTCTATCATCCGTTTAGAATACAATGCCCGAAAAACTTCTTCAAAACGTTCGGTTTGAGAAGCTTGTGGGTTTCGGAGCGGATAAGCTTTGAATACTTTCAGAATGGCGCGCTGATATTGATCATAATCAAAGTTAGTGGCAACTGCTGTTTTTATTTCATCGAACAAAGTGGCAGTATTTCGGAGAATGTATGTATTTTGAATATCTGTAGTAGTGATATGTATGGCCTTATCGAAAATACGCAGGAAGTTTCGGCGTATGGTTTGCGAGACATCATTGCCATTTGCAATTCTCAAGTAAGCTTCCACAGCACAGCGGTAATCATTGGTTACTTTTGAACGACCACTTTTGCGGGCATCCTGATTGTTCCAGTTGCTTTTCAGTTCTGAATAACCCAAGTAAAAACCATTCAGAAAGAAGGTCAAATCAGGGCGGAAAGAAAATAGCATCTTGCCATCGTGCTTGTATTTATAAGGCAACTCCTGAACTACGCTGAAAATATTCTCCTTAAAATCCTTATCGCCTTTCAACTCTGAGCCGCTTGGGGCGTAAAGTGTGAATGACAACTCTTTGAAAGTAAAATTCTTATTATTGTTGAGGAACAAAGCCATGTTTGCACTCGACTTGATACGATCCAACAGAAATTGAATTAACTCCACAAACATTTTCTTTTCATCATTGTGGAACTTATGAAGTAATTTGCGGTAATTCGCCTGATTGAAAGAAGTTTCGGATAGAAACGCTTTCAAGTCTTCTTCAATTACATAATCTTCCGAAACGGTATTGGCTGTTACTTCTTTGTAGCCGAGACCGTCGGCTGAACATAGAAAATTAAGCAGGTAGCCACCTTGTAAATCGAGTTCGTGCATAGTATTTTATTTATTTTTTTTCTTATCAACTCATTGACTATATCGAAAATGATAGTATATTTGTAGCATCATCAATTAATTGATTTGCCATGAACGTAACAGTAAAAATAAATACCGATACCCCAGACGGAAAACGACTAGAAGCCAAACTTCGTCGTCATCCCGAATGTGTTGAGTTTATCGAATCAACAGTAGTTTCAGAGCCTACCCTCGCAGCTTACGGTTCAGTTAATGATGGCTTTGGTCAAGTAATAGAGCCTATAAAATCTATTTCCGCTTCTGAATCAGCAAAACTTGCATTTCAACGATTGGGTGAAAAATACAATCGCACATTCGATAACAAATACACGCGATGAAGAAATATGTTGTCCGTATTTCAAATGCGGCACAAAACGATATTTTTCAGGTAATTGATCACATTTCACAAGTTTACAAAGCTCCGCGCACTGCCGAAAAATACCTGATTAAATTATACGATACCATTTTCTCCTTAGAAAACTTTGCCGAATCCATTTCTGTTTCTACTAAAGCAGATATTTCAAAATATGGACTAAATGCCCGATCCATAGTGTTTAAGAAATTAATCATTGTCTATACTGTTCATTCCAAAACTATCCTTGTTCAAGCTGTAATTTCGGGAGCTTTGGTGAAAAATTGAATCCTGTTCATTCGGGGCGCGACACCTAACAGGTTTTAAAAACCTGTTAGGTGTTTTGCTTTATTCCGTTACCTTTAGTTGACCAGTTACCACATCATTTATCAATGTTTTACGAAGCTGTGTAAGCTTATTGATTTGCTCGCCGATATTGGTAAGTATGGTATCTATTTGGGTGGTTTTTTCGTCCAGATATGCTGCAATTTCTTGTTGTTCTTCTATAGGTGGTGCAATTAATCTAAATGTTTTTAATAGACTAGTAGATACACCGCCAATCAGACCATTCAAAACTTGATTAAACTGAAATAACCAAGGTGCCGATTGCATTTGATAAAAGTTATATTTTAAATATACCGCTTTTCCTTTACTTGAAAAAGAACAGAGCTTATTAACAAAGCAAATCTTTCGTGTGTTGAATGCTATCTTTTTACCAGCACTTCCACCTTCAATACAGAGTAATATGGATTCAAAATTAATTGTTCTAAAGTTTTTTAATTCATCTTTGGGAATGTAAATTCCATTTTCATAATCAATTTTACAAGAATTTATTTCAATATCCTTAGTGGCTACATAGGGAATGCTATTGTTGGAATCTTCGTAATCTGTTTTATCCGAAATACTATTTCCAGTCAATAACTCTAGTTGGTCCTTAACTCTTTTCACCTCCCAATGTTCTGGTATCATTCCAATCCACTTAACACCACTATGTTTCAGTTGTGCATTAGGATTTAAACCTCGGCATACTGTTTCGTTTATCAGGGTGCGGCGCAAGGCTTTGTATTTATCGGCTTTGGTTGTAAGAAGTTCAATCTTGCGGTCAATAGCAGCTGTTTTGGTATCAAGGTAATTGGCAATTGCGGTTTGATCAGAGAATGAAGGAAAGATTATGTGTAAGGCAGAAATAACCTGTGAATTTATAGCTGGATAACTAACGCCTGTACTAAATCTAATCACATTATCAATAAAATTTTCGGATTGTGAATGATAAGATAGAAACCTTGGGTTTACCATAGAGAAATGTGAAAGCACAGCAAAACCAGTAGAAACTATGTAGTCCTTTGGATTGAAGTTAATAAAAGCAATTGCTTTAAGATATGTCCTAACAGTAGAAACAATCACATCATTTTCTCGTATAATACGCCTTGCTCGTGAAGGAGCTTCTTCAAATGAAATAAGTTCTGGCTCTTGAACTATTCCATTATGGTTCACATTACCAATGTCAATATATTTGAATTGATAATCAATAGCTGTTTTATCAGAAAGTGCCAATTGATTTATCTGTGAACAGTCTTTCACCCTCTTCACCTCCCAATGTCCAGGAATTTCCCCCAACCATTCTATCCCCGAAGGTTTGTATGTTTCGTATCGCTTCATAAGGCAAGAGTGTTTTCGAGGGTGGCTAAATCGATTTCAAGTTGATTCAAATCAGATAAAATATCTTCAATTTTATCCAGCTTTTCTGGTTTGTAGAACACCTTATTGAAGTTGATTTCCACGCCAATGGTATTGTCGAGATATTCAAACGGACGTGTTACATACTTTGTCATAAATGTGGCAATATTGACTTTATTTTCGTCTTCGTTGGGTGAATAAGGGATAATTTCGTAATCTTTTTGCAAGTCGGGCACAAGTTCAACCGTAATGCTGTATTTAGATTCTGTTGTTTTGGTTGATTTTTTGAAGGTGGATTTAATCTGAATCTTTCCACAGCCCAGGCGGGTTGGTTCTATTGATGCAGATTGCGCACGTAGAGACGGGGCGCGCCCCGTCTCTACAGGAATAACAACAATCGTTTCATTATCAATGTCATAATTGTACAATTTTCCATCAGCCTCAACAACCAATTTATTTTCTTTGTAATCAAATGCATTGATTGCTGGTGCTATTGTTCTTTCAAATCGTTGAGTGAGGGTTTCACTCGGAGTGAAGCCCTCACTATTGCTTAGCTCAAAAGTCGTAAGTTCGAAACTGCCTTCTTCGCCTGTTTGTGTGATTTTGGTTGGTTTTAGTTTGATTTTTTCTTCAATAAATTTGCCTTCGCTATCCACGTTGGTAAGCATAATGGATTGTTTATTGAAATAGAAATGCCATTTGTCGAATACTTTCGCAAAATCATTATCCTCAAAATCCGCCAATGCTTTAATAATATCTGCACGGTTGTCCTCGCTCATTTCTCGGCGTTTCTTACCCTTGCTTTTCTTCAACGGCACATATTTACCACTTCCGTCAATCAGTATGATTTTATCTTTTCGTTCGGCAGGTTTGTTTTTATTGAAAACCCAGAGGTAGGTATAAATGCCGGTATTAAAAAACTCATCGGTAGGCATTTGTATAATGGCTTCCACCCAGTCTTTATCGAAAAAGTATTTTCGAATGGTACTTTCACCACTTCCCGCATCACCACTGAAAAGTGAAGAACCGTTGTTTACTACCACGGCAATACCATCATCATCCAAATGATAAACAATATGTTGGTCGAAAAGTAACTGACCGTCCGAAATTGCAGGCAAAGCCACAAAGCGTCCTGTTTTGTCGGTTTCAATGGCTTTTCGATAGTCTTTCCAATCAACGCCATAAGGAGGATTGGCAACAATTACATCAAATGTTTTGTCGATAAATGCAGTGTCAGTCAGTGTATTCCCGTATTTTATGTCTGAGTCGATACGGAAACGACTTTCAATTTTAGCCAGCGCATAGAGTGACGAATTCCAGTCCATACCGTGCGTCTTAATCGGTCTGCTGGTTTTGCTATTAAGCTTGTCTTCAATGCCAAACAGTAAGTTACCTCCTCCCGAAGTTGGGTCATAAAGGGTAAGGAATTCTTCGTTATCCTGAATTTTGGAAGCTACTATATCTGAAATCAGCCCAATAATATCATCGGGTGTATATTGTTCTCCGGCTGTTTCAGCCGAAATGTCAGCCCATTTGCGTTTGATATGTTCTTCCAGAGTTGTAATCTCAGAATTGTCGAAAGGCTCTAAATCAATTTTACTCCAACCCTGTACAATTGAAAACAAAATTTTCTTGCCGCGAAGTATTCCACAAACGCCTGAAATGTCGAGGTATTTTTCCTCGTCATTGCTTTTATCTACTCCCAATAAATGTCGTGTTTCTTCATCGAATGCACCCAGATAAGTTTTGAAATCTGATTCAAAAGTTTTGTCGTTGGCGCAAATATCGCTCAGCGTTTTATTGTCACGAATTACATAGTCGTTGTACCCCAGCCCAGCCGTTAAAAAGTATTCAATATAATCATCGGTGTTGTTTTCGGATTTTCCAAACTCTTCGGATAGCCGTTTATGTTCTCTGATCAATCGACTTTCAACCATTCTCAATGCAAAAAATGGCATCATGTATTTTGGAAAATCGCTCTGTTTCAAACCTGCGGAGCGTAAAGAATCGGCTGACGACCAAATGTCGGACTCGTATTGGAGAATGTTTAGTGGCATTGATGATTGGGGGCTTTAGTTGCATCATTACAACTGCTCCCGATAAGACTTTAGCCCACAAAAAAAGCGTGAACTAAATCCTTATCCGCGTACGAGGCCCTGGTAAGCCCACATGCAAATAATAAGTCAAAAGCCCACGCCATTTGGCGTGAGCATTTTGCTCATTGAATCTATTTGCATGTTCGCTTAAATGAAATTTACCAGGTTTCGTACGCGCGAACAATAGCAGAATGCTATTTAATTAATATGTTGAAAAATACGGTTTTAT